>DATGOF010000248.1:0-9397 GCA_035306285.1 Acidobacteriota bacterium
TAGCAGAAGCGTCATCCAGGCCGTTTTCCTTCGAACAATTGCAGCCTTACTTGCAACGAGCATTCGAGTCGAAGTGGGGGCCCTCGACACGCAAGACCTGAAGATTGCGTGAAGAACTCTTGTTATGCTATAAAAACACCGTTAATTGCTGTTATTTCATAAGTTTGACTCATCATGTCTTTATGGGGGCACGAGAACACAGAGCTGAGTGAACGAGCTCGGAACGTGCTCAAACATCTCATTCAAGAGCACATCCGAACTGGCAAACCGGTTGGATCCAGACGACTTTCCAGAATCTACCCGGAACGCCTCAGTCCAGCTACTCTGCGCAATGTAATGGCGGATCTGGAGGAGCTGGGCTATGTCAGCCAGCCACACACCTCAGCCGGGCGAGTTCCGACACCTGATGGATATCGCCTCTATGTCAGGAATCTGCTGAAAGCCGACCGGCTTTCCCCCGATCAGATTGAACAGATCGAGGAAAGTCTCAGGGATGAAACCGATCCGGGTGAGCTGATGAGCAAGGCCTCCAGAGTGCTGGCCGCTTACTCGAGTCATATGGGCTTTGTCCTTTCCCCTCCCCTCTCCTACTCCGTAATGAAACATATTGAGTTCGTCAGGCTGGCCCGCAAGAGAATTATGGTCATTCTGGTGACGAGAACGGGGCTCGTCCATCATCGAGTGATTTTCTTGGAAGAGGACTTGAGCCAGTCGGAACTCGATCAGGCCGGGCGCTATCTCGTGGAGAACTTTTCTGGCCAGAGTCTGGTAGAAATCCGCACGGAACTGATCAAGTTAATGTCCCAGGAAAAGGCACTCTACGACCGAATTTTGAAGAATGTCGTCCTGCTCGGGTCAGCCGGAGCGATCCAGTCCGATGTCGAAGATACCAAGCTGTCTGACGTGTATCTGGGTGGTACCTCCGCTATCATCCGGAATTTCGATGGTGCGGAGCTGGATCGAATGATCGCGCTGTTTCAAACGCTTGAGGAGAAGGGCCGGTTGATTAAGATCATCAGCGAGTGTCTGAAAGAGGATGAGGCTGGTCCAACTGTTACGATCGGACTCGAAGACCACATTCCCGGCATGAAAGACTGGAGCCTGATTACTTCCCGTTATCTTTACGATCAACGTATGGCGGGAACGCTGGGAATCCTGGGTCCATCCCGTATGGAATACGCAAAGGCTATTAGTTTGGTAGACTACGTAGCGAAGCTGTGTGGAAGGATCCTGGATCGGGCGTCTTGATCCTCCTGGCTGGCCCGCTTCACATTACAAATCCCGAAACAAAAACAGAGCATAATACATAATAGGAATAGAACTATGAAGTGAGAGAGGATCGCCATGCATAAAGAGAGACGCGACCCAAAGAAGACCGAAAGTACAGAGGATGATAGATCGACGCAGGAGGCTGCAGGCATGGCAGATAGTCCTGAAACTGAGGCAGAAGAAATGGAACAGCCGGAAACGGCCTCTACTGATGCGGCCGTCATCGAAGAACTGAAGGCCGAGAAGGAAGAACTGTACGACCGGTGGCTACGGTTGCAGGCTGAATTTGAGAATTTCCGCCGCCGATCCCAGTCAGAAAAGGAGGACGCTTACCAGAGCGGTCAGGCCGCAGTGATTAAGGACCTCCTTCTGGTAGTCGACGCCTGTGAGAAGGGTCTCGCAAGCATGGAGGTCGTGACGGACGACCCAGTTATCCTCTCCTTTCGTGAGGGTTATGAACTCCTGTTGAAGCAACTCCAGGCAGTGCTGGATCGATACGGTGTAGTCGAGGTTCCGGGAGAAGGAGCAGACTTCGACCCCAACATCCATGAAGCTGTGACCCGCGAGGAAACCGATCAATACCGGGACGGAGAAATCATCGAGGAGTACAGAAAGGGCTATCTGCTAAAAGATCGGTTGCTGCGTCCAGCTCAGGTTAAAGTTGCAGTCCATCCGTAGCGATAAGAATCCTGCAACTTGTCCTGACAAGACATGAATCTTATAAAAGCCACAAAGAGCCACAAAGGGGGCATTGGCGAGTGAAGCGCGATTATTACGAAGTTCTGGGAATTGACAGGAATGCCAGCGCTCAAGAGATCAAGAGCGCCTATCGGAAGCTGGCCGTCCGTTATCACCCAGATCGAAATTCTGGAGATAAAGAAGCCGAAGAAAAGTTTAAGGAAGCGGCAGAGGCCTATAGTGTGCTCAGTGATCCCGATAAACGAGCACACTACGATCGGTTTGGACACGCGGCTGCAGGAACCGGTGGGTTTGGCGGGTTCGACCCCGATGTGTTTAGCGACTTCAGCGATATCCTCGGTGATTTTTTTGGATTTGGCGATATCTTCGGTTCCAGTCGGGCACGGCGGAACCGGCCTCAACGGGGTGCTGACCTGCGCTACGATTTAACCATTGATTTTGAAGAAGCTGTATTTGGCGTAAAGGCCAAGATAAAAATTCCGCGAGCCCGAACCTGCGACGCCTGCAATGGGAGCGGAGCAGACCCAAAACATGGCACCACCACCTGTTCAACCTGTCGGGGCCAGGGGCAGGTACGTTTTCAGCAGGGCTTTTTCACGATCAGCCGAACCTGCCCGAACTGTCAGGGAAGCGGAACGATTATTGAAAAGCCTTGCTCAAATTGTCATGGTTCCGGTCGTGTGCAACAGGAAAAGGTACTCGAGATTAAGATTCCGGCGGGAGTCGAGAATGGGTCACGTTTGCGAATCAGTGGAGAAGGAGAAAGCGGCGTCAATGGAGGACCTCCAGGCGACCTCTATGTAGTTATCTCAGTAAAGGATCATCCCTTCTTTAAGCGCCAGGGAGACAATATTTACTGCGAGGTTCCGTTGACGTTTTCCCAGGCAGCCCTCGGAACCACAATTCAAGTGCCTACTCTGGAGGGCTCGGAAACTCTAAAGATTCCCGAGGGAACTCAGACGGGGAGTGTCTTCCGGCTCAAGGGAAAAGGGGTCGTCAGCCTGAACGGCAGGGGCAAGGGTGATCAGCTTGTGACTGTCACGGTCGTCACTCCCACCCAGTTGACCCGTGAGCAGAAGGAACTGTTCCGTAAGCTTGAAGAAATCTCTCCTCCTCTCGAGGAGAAAACTCCAAATGAGGGCTTTTTCGGAAAGGTAAAGGATATCTTCGGCTAAATCCTGCTGATCGTGACCTCCACCGGTGCCTGATAGAGTTACAAGTCAGGCCCTTCCCGCAATAGAACGTGAATCGAGGCAAATGGCTCATCATCAAAGTCGCTTGCTCCCCCGAACACCGGGACCGGGCAATCGAACTCCTGTGGGAGTGTGAAACGGTCGGGGTTGAGGAACGAGAAGCAGGTGAGCGGCTTTTTCTCCTGGCCTATTTTGGGCCCTCGTGCAGTGTACAAGACGTGGTCGGACACCTGAAGGGGGAGCTTTCTACCACCGGCGACTCTCATTTTGAAGTCACAACTGCATGGGTCGAGTTCGATGGGGATGAGTGGATTAAGAACTACCAGAAACACTTCCAGGGTGTATCGGTTGACAACCTCTTCTACATTTATCCTTCCTGGAGCATCCCACCCGTTCAATCGTCGATAGCGATCCAGATTGATCCAGGCCACGCCTTCGGTACCGGAACGCATGAGTCAACTCGGCTCGCGTTGAGGGCCGTGCATGCTGTGGGATCCTCTGCGAGTCGCATCATCGACGTAGGCACCGGAAGCGGCATACTGGCGATTGCTGCAGCGCTTTTGAACTCCAGTGCCGAGATAGTCGCAATCGATAACAGCAGCCAATCGATTGAGGCGGCCCGAGAGAACTTGCGAGCAAATGAACAGGAAGATCGAATTCGCCTGGTGATTGGGGAACCGGACTCGATCGCGGGAGATTTTGACCTGGTCTTGGCAAACCTGACTCTGGAAATCTTCCGAAAATTGGCTTTCAGGCTTTCGAAACTGTGCGCGAGAGACCTGGTCCTTTCGGGTTTTACCTGCGAGCAAGAAGCTGCCGTGCTGAATCTTTTTCAGAAAAATGGCCGATTCGAAGTCGCACATTCCTGGTGCGAACAGGACTGGGGCTGTTGCCATCTTGCAAGGATCCCATGAGCAAGTATCGTGTCTTTCTGAAAGAACTGTCGGAGCATCGGGTGTTGCTTCCTGAGGACGAGATTCATCATCTGGTTCGTGTTCGCCGATGCCGGGAAGGGACACTCTTTGAGGCTATTGATCCGGTTTCGGGCAGAGCTTACCTTTGCCGTCTTCACAAAGGGGAGAAGGGATGGCGGGGCGAGGTCGTGAGGCTAGTGGAAGAATCCACTGAGTCCCATCTCGAAATTGGACTGGCCCAATCCCTGATAAAGAAAGACGAGTTTGAATGGGTCCTTCAGAAATCGGTTGAGCTAGGCGTCGCTTCAATTACGCCTTTGATAACTGAACGAACGGAGATACGCTTCGACGACCGCAGGGAAGAAAAGAAGATGACCCGCTGGAGAAAAATTATCGGGGAAGCGGTAAAGCAAAGTCGCAGAACGAAACTTCCTGTTCTTCACGAGCCACTCGAGCTCGAAACCTACATCAAAATGGGAAGCGATGAGTTGTTGCTTGTCCTGGATGAAGCAGGAGAAGTTCCATTTAAGGACTTTCTGAGGAGCCACCGGCATATCAGTCGTTGCTCGCTGGTGGTTGGTCCTGAGGGTGGCTGGTCCGAGCGGGACCGCAGCATCTTCGTTGCCTCCTCGCTTCCGCAGTTACGCCTTGGACGTCGGATTCTGCGCGCCGAAACTGCTCCTCTTGTCGGGTTATCGATTCTTCAATACGAGTATGGAGACCTCAATACCCACGATTGACTAAAGCCATGGGAGTGTCTACACTCCCCCGGCGATGAAAGCACTTTCCTTCATTCTCTGTCTGCTATCCTGCTCCATCTATGCATCAGCACAGACTCGTCCTTTGATTACAGAGACGGTCGACACCGTCCGTGACGGATACCTTCGTTTCGACCTGGGATTTGAGTTCTTTCAAGATGCCACCTATCGACTCTCCGGATTGGAAGGAGACTTGAGCCGCCTCGGCGTGTTCAGCGCTCGGTTGGGCGCAGGAGAAAGAGCCGAAATTCAAGTTTTCGGTACGATACAGGAGTTCTTGAATGTGGAAAGGAGGTTCGATGCTCCCAACTCAGACGTCGTTGATTTTGCGGGTAGCTCCACCAGCGACTTCGGTGACTTGATCCTGGCTACGAAGCTTCGACTGGTGGATGAAGACGATGGCTTTCCGGGTATTGGTTTCCGCTTTGGAGTCAAACTGCCGAATAGTTCCAACGAAAGTGGCCTTGGGACAGACGAAACGGATTTCTTTGCTGCCTTGCTAGTGAAGCGATCCTTCAGGGATATCCAACTGGTTTCCAACTTGGGGATCGCCATCCTGGGGGATCCCGTCAGTCCGGCCTCACAGGATGACCTTTTAACTTATGGCGTTGCACTGATTGTGCCCCTGAATCCGAGGGCGGAGCTTGTAGCTGATTTTTATGGAAGGGCCGGGGCTGGTGGAATAGGAACGGAGGAACAGACACGCCTTCGCCTGGGCGGGAGAGTCGCCGCTGCTGGTGTTTTTTGGGATCTCGGTTTTCAGGTGGGATTAAGAGACACAGATCCCTGCACCGGGATTACTTTTGGAATTTCCAGGGATTTTGACCACGGTTTGTGGTGAGGTGGTTAACCGCAGAGACGTCGCTCCAGCAATATATTCCCGAACACACGATCCGAAATTTAACGAGTAAATTTTCGTCTCGAACAAACCCTGACGTGTTTTCTGTAATCAGCGTTAACCAGAGAGGCATAGAGGTGTGCCCCTATGCCTCTGGTCTGGTTGAAGACGATTTCAGCTGCAGCCTGAGGTGCTGCCGCACACCGTGCATACGTAGCAGCTACCGTTTCGCTGCATTAAGTTGCCACAGGACAGACAGGTTGGTGAGTCAGCCTTGCTGGCGTCCGAGACGAGTCGTTGAGTAGAATACCCGGAGTCCTGCCGGACTGAGCTCTCAGGAAACTTGACCTGCACCCCTTCCTGTACGGATCCGTTCGGCTTTACCTGATGGATCCCCAACGCCTCTTGTGCTTCAGTTGGAAGATAGTGACTGGCCAGATAGCGGACCACGTAATCGGGAATCGACGTGGCAAATGGGATCTGCGGGTTATCTGTAAAGCCGGCCGGTTCGAAACTCATATGAGCGAACATCCTGACGTAATCTTCTAGCGGTACACCCCGTTGTAAGCCCATTGAGATTGCGATGGCCCAGGCCATAGCCATGCCCTGCAAGGTCGAGCCCTGCTTGGCAAAGTTGAGAAAGATTTCTCCAAGTTGCCCGTCTTCCGGGTACTGGCCCATCGTAAGAAAGCCTTTGAATCCCTTGATTCGGAACTCATGCTGCCGAGCTGGATGGTCCTTAGGCATATTACGGTGCAGGGGACCGACATGTTGGATTTCTTTCGCCTTTTTCTCCTTATTTGAGAGAGGTTGGACGGCTTTGCAGCCATCCCGGTAAATCGATACCGATTTCATTCCACATTTCCAGGCCTGTATATAGGCGTCCATAATGTCTTCAATGGTGGCCTCGGCTGGAAGATTTACCGTCTTCGAAATCGCTCCTGAAAGGAAAGGCTGAACGGCTCCGCACATCTTGATGTGCCCCATGTGGTGGATGGATCGTGTTCCATTAGCGGGCCGGTCGGCGCAATCGAAAATTGGCAGGTGTTCAACCTTCAGATCGGGGGCACCTTCAATGGTCTCGTTACTCTCAATGTAATCGAGGGTCGACTCGACCGCCTTTGCATCGTATCCAAGTCGCTTCAGTGCCAGGGGAATCGTATTGTTAACAATTTTCAGTGTGCCTCCGCCAACCAGTTTCTTAAACTTGACCAGTGAAAAATCTGGCTCGATTCCAGTCGTGTCGCAGTCCATCATGAAAGCGATCGTTCCGGTTGGGGCGAGCAGGGTGACTTGGGCATTGCGGTAACCATGAACCGAGCCCTTAACAATCGCGTCATCCCAGGCTTCCATTGCGGAATGCAGAAGGTCCATCGGGACGAGTGCGGAGTCGATCTTGGAAAGGGCCTCCCGATGTTTGTGGATGACGCGCATCATCGGCACGCGATTTTTTTCGAAGCCTTTGAAAGCTCCCTTGGCCAGGGCCAAGTCTGCGCTGGTCCGATAGGCCTCACCGGTCATCAAGGCGGTGATTACCGCCGCCAGGTTACGAGCCCGATCGCTGTCATAGGGGAGGCCTCGGGCCATCAAGAGGGCTCCCAGGTTGGCGTAGCCTAAACCCAGTGTCCTGTATTCGTGGCTGATTTTCGCTATTTCACGAGTCGGATAGCTGGAATTATCGACAATGATTTCCTGAGCGGCAATCATGATGCGGACCGCCCTGCGGAAAGATTCAACGTCAAAGTTGCAATCTTTATCAATGAACTTCATCAAGTTCAGCGAGGCCAGATTACAGGCTGAGTTATCCAGGAATACATATTCAGAGCAGGGATTGCACCCATTGATTGGCCCACTGTTGGAACACGTGTGCCAGTCGTTAATCGTGGTCGAGAATTGCAGTCCGGGGTCGCCACACAGCCAGGTCGCCTCGGAAATCCATTCCATCATCTCTCTGGCTTTATAGATTTGTGCTACTTCCCCGCTCGTCACTTTACGCGTTTTCCACTCCCGATCTTCTTCAACCGCTTGCATGAACTCGTCGGTTACGGCAACGCTGTTATTAGCGTTTTGGAATTGCACACTCTGATAGGCCTCACCGTCGATCGCGTCATCGTAGCCAAGCTCTATTAGCTTGTGGGCCTTCTTTTCTTCGTTGGCCTTGCACCAGATAAATTCCCGAATATCAGGATGATCGGCATTCAGAATCACCATCTTGGCGGCTCGCCGGGTTGCTCCTCCTGACTTAATCGCACCGGCAAAACTGTCAAAGCCGCGCATGAATGAAACCGGTCCGGAAGCAAACCCTCCTACTGAGAGTTGCTCGGTAGAGGAACGGATTCTCGAAAGATTAACGCCCGAACCGGAACCTCCCTTAAAGATCATTGCTTCTGTCCGGGCAAGCTTCATAATTGAGTCCATCGAATCATCGACGGAATTGATAAAGCATGCCGAACATTGTGGCTTCTTCTGAATTCCCACGTTGAACTGGACCGGCGAATTGAAAGCCGCCATCTGGTGCAAGAGCAGGTGAGTCAATTCGTGATTGAAGGCTTCCGCATCCTCTTTCGACTCGAAGTAATCATCCTTCTCTCCCCACCGCGTAATGGTATTTACAATGCGTCCAATCATTTGCTTGACGCTGTGTTCCCGATCAGGACTTCCCAGGGGTCCGCGAAAATACTTGCTGGCGACAATATCTGTGGCGCGCTGAGACCAGAATTTTGGGAATTCAAGATTCTCCTGGCGGAACGAGACCTTTCCAGTCTTCCAATCCTTTATCTCAGCGACTCTGCTGTCCCACTCAACTTCGTCAAAGGGATGGGTTCCGGCGGTCGTAAAATAACGTTCAATCTTAATTTTCTTGGCAACTTCTGGACTGCTAGCTGGTTTCTTCATCTGCTCCTCCGAACGGTGCCCCGTCTTCTCTGACTTTTGGTTTTCAACAATTCAGTGGGCGCCATTCTAAAAGATCATCCCTGACATTTCTCGGGGAGAATTCACGAAAGGCACTCCATATTTGGTATGCCAACTAGAATATTATACTAAATATTGTGCTAGTCTTTGGCGGAGCTTCGACTCCTCAAGGCCCTCTACTCCAATCGTTTTCAGGCGTGATTTCTCACCGGAGAGGATTTTGATTGACGCACCAGGCACTCCTAGTATCGACGCCAGAAACTTGGTCAGGTGCCGGTTCGCACGATTGTCCACGGGAGGAGATGTAAGACGGATTTTGAGGGCTCCTTGCAAGAGACCTGCGACTTCGTCTTTGCTGGCTCGCGGCTGTACCCGTACCTGGAAACAGAGCTTGTCCGCACTCCTGTGAATCGCTAACACCAGTGAATCTCGCCTGTTAATTGATGTTCAACCGGCCCGTTGGCCAAAGATTGCAGTCCCGACACGGATCATCGTCGCGCCTTCTTCAATGGCCACTTCAAAGTCGTGACTCATGCCCATCGACAGTTCAGTGAGTGGCTGTTGACGTCCTCTATTGATCTCTTCCAAAATCTCGCGGAGCCGTCTGAAGTAAGGACGTGTATTCTCAGGGTTCTCATCATAGGGAGGGATTGTCATTAAGCCCTCCAGCTTCAGGGCCTCCGTGGTATCCAGACTATCGACCAGCTCGGGAAGCTCCTGCGGGTCGATTCCCGACTTCTGTGACTCGCCGGCCAGATTCAGCTGGATATAGACGCGCAGTTTCCGGCCCAGATCCTGACAAATGCGATCGAG
>DATGOF010000249.1:0-6026 GCA_035306285.1 Acidobacteriota bacterium
ACCACCCGTTGCCGGTCAGCGAAATGATCTTCACAGAAGACGACGTCAGCGCCCCAACCCTGCGTCCGATTCACCTTGAATGGACTGGAGGATTTCATCATGACGATGGTGGCGCGAACCCCAAGTTGCTCACACGCGTAGGCTACGGCCTGGGCAAAATTTCCTGAACTGGAGGTGACGACCCCCTTCTGGCGGTCCTCCTCGCTTAATTGGAGAAGTTGACTGAAAGCTGTACGAAGCTTGAAGGAGCCGGTAAGCTGGAGGTTCTCGGTCTTTAGCGATACTCCTGGCAGCGACTTCGAGGGAAGGAGGGGGGTTTCGATAACATAGGGCCTGAGAAGTCGTTCCGTTTTCTGCAGTTCGTCGAGATTCAATTGAAACTCCTAGCTTTTGATCTCATCTCCTATCAGTGTAAAGGGCAGATTGCTTCTGCCGGAGAAATGGAGCTCATTTTATGACCTGGAACAAAGCGTTTGTATTACCGATCGCAATTCTTTTGTTGATTGCCGCCGTTGGCTGTGGCGGATCTACACAGGAGCCGCAGGTGGAAGCCTCGGAATCCGCAGAGGCGGTTCCCGCGCCGGCAGAATTCACAGAGCCTCCTCCGTCGGCATCTTCCACCGAGCCTGCTATAGAGGCAGAAAGCAAGCAGTCCAGCCTTCCTTCATCTACGAGGAACGTTGCGCCGGCACCCTCCCGGACCCCGTCATCGCCGGCTACAGCTGCGCCGCAAGAGACAAGATCCGACCGGCCCTCGGAAGCCACTCAGCAGGTCCACACTCCCGCAGTAGCTGACCAGCCACAGAGTACATCGGTTGGAGTTAGCGAGGATAACCAGCTTGTTGTGCCTCCTTCGGCCCCGCGAACAGCTTCGGATGTGCCAGTTCGTCGCGATGTTTCGCCCCCATCTCCCCCGCCGCCGCGCTATCTGACAATTCCTGAGGGAACCGTAATCGAGATTCGGCTGGAAGAGAGGGTGGCCTCCAATCAGCAGCAAACTGGCGATCACTTTAGGGCTCGGCTCGATCGG
The DNA here is from genome assembly GCA_035306285.1 of Acidobacteriota bacterium. Lineage (GTDB taxonomy): Bacteria > Acidobacteriota > UBA6911 > RPQK01 > JAPXNP01 > DATGOF01. The sequence goes on from DATGOF010000249.1 coordinate 1,031, forward strand.
GATATTGAAGTTGACGGTGAAGTGATTTTCCCGGTTGGGACAGAAGTCGTGGGGAAGGTTCTCGAGGCTGAAAAATCCGGCCGAGTGGAAGGGCGAGCGCGAATGGAACTGGCGCTTGACTCGCTAAAGCGCGGCGACGAGGCCTTTTCGGTGCGAACGAACCCAATTGCAATCGAAGCCGAAGGAAGCAAAGGTCGTGATGCCAAGATCATTGGCGGAGCAGCCGCGGTTGGCGCTCTCATCGGCGCAATCACTGGAGGCAAGAAAGGTGCCGCCGTAGGTGCTGCCACTGGGGCAGGCGCCGGGACCGCAGGAGTTCTGGTAACCAGAGGTGAGGAAGTGGATCTTCCAAAGGAGCGCCTGTTGAGTTTCCGGCTTGAAGACCCCGTGGAAGTCCAGGTGAAGTAACCTGCGTCCTCGAAGCCTTGCATCGACCCTTTTGTTACTATATTCTGAGCAAGTTTTAGCCGGGCGGAGAGGTGCTGGAGTGGTCGAACAGGGCTGCCTGCTAAGCAGTTGTACCGGTGATCCCGGTACCGAGGGTTCGAATCCCTCCCTCTCCGCCATTCTCTGATCCCCCTGCAGCGAACGCAAGAACCAGGTTTGTCCCGTTGCCCGGGTCCCCTCCTCAGCCTCTTGGCAGGCGACTGATCTCCACAGTTTCGTCGGCAACCAAAGGCAGAGCCTTTCACTTGTGCGGAACGTCGGTCTGTTCCATTATTCGGTATAGATCTGCGAATGCTCACTGATCCAAATCTAGAGGGGAGGAGAAATGAACTACTACCTGGAAGTCTTGAGAAAGTACGCAGTATTCCATGGAAGAGAAAGGCGGCGGGTCTTCTGGTGGTTCGTACTGGTCCATGTTGGCATCCTCGTCGTCCTGAGCCTCTTCGAGTTTCTCCTCACGGGACAGGCTTCCGTTCTCGTCGGACTATATAACCTGGCGGTCTTCATTCCAGGTCTGGCGGTGACAGTCAGAAGGCTTCATGATACTGGACGGACCGGTTGGTGGGTGTTGATCGGGCTAATTCCCTTCTTCGGGTCGCTTATCCTGCTGATATTCATGCTCCTAGACAGTGAGCCGGGGACGAATCAGTACGGACCAAATCCGAAAGAGGTCCCGATTTCCTCCTAAAACCGCAAGTTGAAAGTAAGCTTAACCATCAATACCCGGTCTGTCGGCTCAAACCCCTGATCATTGAAACGATTTTGAATCTCGTTGTAAACGATATAGAGGTCGCTGCCAGGGCGGTATTGATAGCTGAAGAGGAGATTCGTTGAGAGACGATTATCCAGGTTGTTCCACTGGATGAAAGATTTTACGAAGAGATCGGTCGAGAACGCGTAGAGGATCCGGTTCGACAGTGTATGGGCTTCGAATCGAGCCGAAGGATGATCGACCTGGTTATAGGAGTAGATCAGATCGACAGCGAGTGGGGCCACAGGGCGAAAGCTACCGGCAAAGGAATTCTCCCTCCGCTCACCGGTCCAATAATCCATCTGCCGATAAGTGCCGATGAATGAAAAGGTGCGGCTTGGATTGGTTTCCACCTGGAATAAATGAGACGGGTTCTGATAATCGCCGCCGCCGATTCGAGCAGGGCCGATAGAAACGGACTCGTAGAGCCGGCGGTCTTCCTGGCTGTACAGGTAGCGGAAAAGATCGCCTGACTGCAAATCGAAATCGACTCCCAACGTGGCGACACGACCGTAAAACTCGCCCTCGTAAAGCGTGTCATACGCCGTTGAAGCATTCCAGATAATTGCACGAATACCGCGGCTATTGAGCCAGCGAGTGTAGGAAACCGCTCCCATGGTGTGGCGCAGGTTGTTCTCCTGGACAAAACCCACTTCCGGGTTGAAATCGGGACCAAGAGAATAGTGCGTGAGCTCGGCACTAATGTCTGATTTTGAGTAAAGAAGCCGTCCTGTTGCGGCGATGTCGTTGCGGCTACGATCGTTGTGCAGTGTACCAGCGACGAGCAGTTCACCTTTAAGGTAAGGCGTGAACCATAGGTTCCCGTCTACGCCGACCAACCGCTGATAGTTACCATCGGTTTGCTGCTTGCTCGTAAGAATGGCTCCCATGCTGCTATTGGTAAGCAAATCTCGCTTGACACGAAGCACGCTGTAATTGGTGGAGGGCTCGGTCTCGACAGGGGTCCCACTGTCAACAAGCTGAGTCGCATCGGTCTGCACGCTTAGGAAACCGAGCGAATACGGTCCCACTCGACCAGAGACCTTACCGGAGGCGGCAAGCGGGGTAGGTCTCCCTTCGGTCAAGCCGATCCGTCGACTGTAGAACATCATCAATTCTTCTGAGTAGCCGACATTGAATAGTCCGGCATTGTCGAGGAAAAACTCTCTTTTCTCGGGAAAAAAGAGCGGAAACCGCGTCAAATTAACAACTTCCTGGTCGGCCTCAACCTGGGCAAAATCGGTATTAAATGATAGGTCGGCGCGAAGATTGGGTGTGAAATGGTAGTGGACATCGCCGCCCCAATCCCAGCGCGAATCGCTGGAGTTGGTCTGAAAATGTCTACTGGTTCCGACGAGAGCATAGGGTTCGATTTCCCATTTCGAAGGACTTGCATCGCTTTGAATGCCCGAGAGGTGCCCGAATAATTCACCCCGCCACGTACCGGGTCGGCCCAGTTCCCGTGGGATCGGAGCCCAGAAGGCACGTTCCTGTTTTCGTCTGATAGATCGAGAGACATTGAAGCCCCATGTCATCGGTAGTTCGCCGCCGAAACGAAGCGTAGAGAAGGGGATTTTGATTTCTGTGCTCCAGCCTTCTGCTGTGACGACTGAACGGCATTCCCAGATGCCGTCCCAGGAAGTATTGTAGAATCTCGCATCCGTAACGATGCCATCTCTGCGTGTGCCAAGAGGGTTGGTGGAGAAGTAGTAGAAATTCCGGTGATCGTGATAGGTGTCCAGATAAAGTCCGACAAAATCATCATTTCCGAGCCCCGCATCACGCCGCATATCCAGCGCTACGATCCCCTCGGGATCACTGTCATACAGCATGATCCCGAAGTATAGATACTTATCGTCCTGTAGAACGCGCACCTCAGTCCGCTCGGTAGCGGGTGCTCGGTCAAGCGGTGTTAGTTGCCAGAATCCGGTGGCGAAAGGCGCCGTCTTCCAGACTTCCTCATTAAGATGACCGTCTAAAGTGATTTCTTCTTCAATGAAATGGACTTGAAGGGTCAGCTCGGTCGGCGAGGGAAGACGATCCTCCCCCTTGAGCCAGCAGTTACCCAAAGCTGCTGCCAAGAGAATACATAAAGCTGAGAGCGCCGGCTGTTTGAATCGAGCCATGTACAGGGGGAGGATTATAAACACAACTCCTTTACTTTGCGCTTTCACCTTTGGCACACTGCGTGTTCATGGTCAGAACCTTTCTGAACCGGAACTTTGTTGCGACGATTCTTTGTCTTCTTGTTTGGAGTTGTGGTTCTGAGGAGTCGCTTAGCCCACGGACCGCAGAAGAGACAGTCGCCAGTTTCCAGCTGCATCCAGCGCTTCAGGCAGAAGTGTTTGCGTCTGAACCATTGATCCGAGATCCCGTCGAAATGGTACTTGATGAAGACGGCAGGATCTTCGTTGCAGAAATGGTCGATTACCCCGACTATGATCCGCCCGAGGGACAGCCGCCGAGAAGCCGGGTCTCGCTCCTCGAAGACCGTGATGGTGACGGTGTCATTGATCATTCGAGTGTTTTCGCCGACCAACTGCTGCACGCGACCAGCCTTCTTCCCTGGAAAGGAGGTCTAATCGTCACCTCAGCCCCCGATATTCTCTATTTAAAGGATACCGATGGTGATGGAAAAGCTGACCAGCGGGAGGTCTTGTTTACTGGCTTCAATGATCAGGTCGACCCAGAGGGAAGGATCACCAATCTTCGGCTCAGTGTCGACAATTGGATCTATGCTTCTAACCATGGACATGAAGGCACGGTGCGATTTTTGAGAGACCCGGAGGCGCCTCCCGTTTCTGTCCAGGGAACCGACTTTCGATTTCGGCTGGACAAGGGCTTGTTCGAAGCCGCCTCCGGACCGACACAGTTCGGCCAGGGCGTTGATGACTGGGGTAACCGCTTTATTACCCAGAACACCATTCATGTTCGCCACGTTGTGATCCCCTGGCGCTACCTCACGAGAAATCTCTTTCTCGATCCAGGCAATGTGTCGCAGGACATCTCGGATCACGGGCGACCTGCGGCACGAATGTTCCAGCTGACCGCCCCGCAGCAATGGCGCGTGGAAAGAACCAGGATGAGGCAGCAGCGCTATGACGAGCAGGGTGTTGACCGTGTGGAACTCCTAAGCGGCTACTTCACTGGAGCTTCGGGAGGGACAATTTACGATGGAGTTTCATTGGGCGAAGAGTTTCGAGGAAATCTCTTCACGGGCGACGTGAGTGGAAACCTGGTACACCGCGACGTGCTGGCCCCACAGGGGGCCACCTTTGTTGCCAGTCGTGCACCGGACGAGGAGGAAAGGGAATTCCTGGCTTCCACAGATCCGTGGTTTCGTCCTTGCAATTTCGCCGTCGGACCCGATGGTTCACTTTTCATTATCGATATTTATCGGGAGTTCATTGAAACGCCCGCATCGATACCTGAAGAGTTAAAGAAGAACATGGATTTCCACAGCGGGACGGATCTGGGGAGGATCTACCGCATCAGCCGTAAAGGCTCTGGCCCGTATAAAACGCCGCAACGCCTTTCAGAACTCGACTCATCCGAGCTCGTCCAACTCCTCTCGCACGAAAACGGATGGCATCGGCGGACGGCGCACCGATTGCTTCTCGAGAGGGCTGACCCCGGAATCACTCCGGAGCTGCGAAACGTTGTGCATCATGGAGAAAGCCCTCAAGCTCGTCTTTATGCGGCCTACCTTTTAGAAAGCTTGGATCAAGTGGACGAGGAGATTGCCCGCAAACTGATCAATGACCCGCATCCGGAAGTGCGGAGGCACGGAGTTCTTCT
>DATGOF010000250.1:0-3233 GCA_035306285.1 Acidobacteriota bacterium
TTCTCCTGAGCCTTAGGGCGTTACTGACCTTTACCCTATCCGAGCTATCGATGTCCCTGGATAGAAGACTAGATGCTAGGCCAAACCATCGACCCCGAAATGGGAGTTGAGGCCAACGGGAGCAGAGGCCTGGCACCTTTAGCGGTGCCGAAATGGGAGTTGAGGCCAACGGGAGCAGAGGCCTGGCACCTTTAGCGGGGAGCGGGTGGCACCTTTAGCGGGGGATTGAGTCCTAAGGTGCAATAGGCGATACTTCAGGGATGCGTACAGGTTTTCCGAGGCGTGACTTTTTGAAGTGGGCGGCGCTTTCGCCTCTGGCTTCGACTTCGGCCTGGGCGGCTTCGCTTCGATCCCCCTCAGCATCCAGTCGGACCTTCTACGTCGACAGTATCACCGGGAATGACCGGCAGGATGGCTTGACTGAAGCGACCGCATGGAAGTCCCTGGCTGCCGTGAACCGGTTTCGCTTTGGGCCTGGCGACACAATTCTTTTTAGAAGATCCGGCCGCTACCCAGGTCAGCTCAAACCGCAGGGTTCAGGTCAACCCGGGGCTCCGATCGTCGTTGATGCCTTCGGCAGAGGAGAAAAGCCTCACATTGCTGCAGAGGGCCGCTTCAAAGAGGCCCTGCTGCTTGAGAACCAAGAGCACTGGGAGATCAATAATCTGCAGCTGACGAATACCGGCCCTGAGCGAGCTGAATATCGCTACGGCGTCCGATTGAGGGCTTGGGATTACGGCATCGTCCGCCATATTGTACTGAGAGGCGTCGACGTTTTCGATGTCAATGGATCCCTGGTGAAGAACGCCGGCGAAGGACACGGCATCTACTGGGAGAACGGCGGTGATCGGATTCGAAGCCGTTTTGATGGCCTGCTAATCGAGAGTTGTCACCTTCGACGGACAGATCGGAACGGCATTTGTGGACGCAGCCGGCACCAGAATCGGAGCAATTGGTTTCCCAGCCTGAATGTACTTATCCGCAATAACTTGCTGGAAGATATCGGCGGCGACTGCATCAAGCCATGGGGGTGTGACGGAGCAATCATCGAGTACAACCGAGTACGAGGCGGACGCCAGCGCTGCCTCGATGCGGCTGCAGGAATTTGGCCGTGGTGCTCCGATAACACACTGGTCCAGTTCAACGAGGTCAGCGGTATCAAGGGAGTCTTTGACGGCCAAGCCTTTGATACAGATGGAAATTGCCGCAACACCATCTTCCAATATAACTACTCACACGACAACGATGGTGGATTCATGCTTATGTGCAACGACGGCAACTGGGCGGAACCCAATAGCTGGGGTACTTCCGACACAATAATTCGCTATAACATCAGCCAGAACGACAAGACACGTTTGTTCCATTTCGCAGGACCCACCTACAACACTCATATCTACAATAACGTCTTCTGGCTTGGACATGAGGCTGAAATCCACCTCTTTCTGTGGAGCGATTATAGCGGCTGGGCCGAAGATGTACACTTCTACAACAACATTGTCTATTCGCAGTCGGTAGTAAAAAATTCACGGGGACTTCGGCGGGAGAACGTGGAGGATCCCGAATTATTTGGACGTTACCTGACCGAGTTGGGCTCCGGGCAGAGCCGGAAGCATTACTTTAAAGCTAACGTCTTCTACGGAGAATTTCAGGGATTCCCGGATACATGGCTGGAAAACCGGTTCGACCCGATGCTAGTCGATCCAGGCAGTGGCTCCGATGGGCTTGATTCGCTGAATGGGTACCGCCTGCGAGACGATTCTCCCTGTATCGGAGCGGGCATTCGGATACTGAACAATGGAGAACGCGATTTGTGGGGGAATCCGGTTCCCCAGCAAGATCGGCCCTCGATTGGGGCACATGAGCCTGAGCGAGCCTAGCACCGTTCACCTGACCTCGCAGAGGCCCATTAAGAGATCAGAATCCGGGTTTTTGTTCCCCTGCGGTCTCACCCCTTTGCAGGAGAATTTCAGGTGCACGTCGATATTCCGGTATTCTTCACGGAAGCCGATCATCGTATCGAATTGAATGGATCAGCTCATTCATGAAAGCGCTCAGAGGGCATATGGGCGGCTGATACGGCCAGGACGAACAAGTGTGCTCCCTCCAGGTTTTTCAGGAAAAAGCGCACGAAGGTAAGGAACGAGAGCCGGTGGATGGCATCCACTCAGCTATCGACGAGAGGCCGATTACGCCCAGTGCTTCCGCTAATGCCCCTACACCAGGATAACTCGCCTTCTGTGACGCCTATCCTGGGACTTTCGCCTCACTGCTGTCCAAATTAGCTGAGATTGGACAAGATCGGTGTTGATTTCATTAATGACAGCTCTCCTTTGAGGCCGCTTGCGCTGACCAGGTTTTTCTTTTTCCGAGTGGTGGGTCTAGTTTTCAGTTGTGGTTCGATCTGTTGTCCAAAATCAGGCGTCCAACTTCTCTACTGATCGATGTGGAAAGACTTTGCTTCTCATTCTGCTGTCCCAATTACCTTGTAAATCCCAGTTCAAGCTGTCTGTCTCCCAGTAGGGGTCGAGGATGAAAACGTACATCCAGCCAGGCATAGAGATCGCAATAGGCGAACAGCTGATGTCGGAGCAAGGTCACCAGATTGGACAAGGACCAGTCGAAGGAGGGCAACTGCAGGTGGCGAACCAGCAGCATGGCGATCAGAACCGTCCCTATCTGAGTCTTGACGGCATTGACACTCGTTCCCAGGAAACTCTTGATCTTCAGGCTTTGCTCGAGAGCCTTAAAGAATAGCTCCACCTGCCAGCAATCCCAGTAGATGTCGGCAATCGTGCGGGCCGCCAGGCGGAGATCGTTGGTTAAAAAGACCAGCTTTCTTTTCTGATCGGGATCGAAGACTTCAACTAGGCGAAAGAAGTGCTCTCGACTGGGCTGTGCCTGACTGTAAAAGAAAATCACCCGGTCACCGAGCACATGATTTCGTTCAGGAGCCTGACGCTGTTCGACCACTTCGAAGGCCGCGCCTGCTTTGAGGCGGGTTACAAAGTAAACTCCTTTGCGACTCAGATTCACAAACCAGTCATAATCGATGTAAGCGCGATCCAGAACCAGGATCGTTCCGGGATCAAAATCGAGGCTGCGGGCGACCGTGATATCGCTGGTCTTGCCGGTCGTGATGACAGCAAAGTGGGGTAGATAGCCGTCATGATCCAAAAGTAGGTGCAGCTTTACCGCTCCTTTGGTGCGTCGAAAATGAGCCCAGTCACGGAGCG
>DATGOF010000251.1:0-2460 GCA_035306285.1 Acidobacteriota bacterium
GCCGAGTGCTGGAATTGCGCTCATCCTGGGCGTCGACCGCATACTCGACATGATGCGCACCGTTACCAATATCACTGGAGACGCAGTGGTAGCGGTGGCCATCGCGGCCTCGGAGGGAAAGCTACAGAAAGCGGATCTATCTGACGACAAGGATACGATCCGATTGTCGGCGGAAGAGTAGGCCAATTCAGGCGGAAAGCCGTCTAAGCAAAGCAGAAAGAGCCCTTTCCCGATATGCCTCAGCTGATAGAATGAAGATTCTGGTGTTCCGAAGACGCCAACACTTCCATGGAGAACCTATGAGCGCTAAACACCGGTCTGACGCCAGTGAAAAAGAATCCCGCAAAGTCGCCGAAGCATCGCGCCAGAAAGAGTGGAAAAAACCAAGCTTTCTCCGCGAGTTATTTCTTGGAAACTTTCGCCTCGACTTGATCTCTCCGTTCCCTGTCAGACGCGACGTTCGCCCCGAGTTTCAACAGTTTTACCAAAGATTTCGAGCCTTCCTCGAGGAGGAAGTTGATTCGATCGCAATTGACGAAACCGGAGAGTATCCAGAACCGGTCTTGAACCGGCTTCGTGAAATGAAAGCATTCGGGATGAAGATCTCGAGTGATTACGGAGGGTTGGGCTTCGATCAAGTTGAATACGGCCAGATCATGCAATTGCTCGGGGCCACCGACGGTAATCTGACCGCCTTGCTCTCTGCTCACCAATCGATTGGCGTCCCGCAGCCTTTGAAACTTTTCGGTAGCAAGGAACAAAAGGAGAAATATCTGCCACGCTGTGCAGCGGGAGAGTTCTCTGCGTTTGCACTGACCGAACCGGAAGTGGGTTCGGATCCGGCCAGAATTTCGACCACCGCCGTCCTGTCGGATGATGGGAGCCACTACATTTTAAACGGCGAAAAGCTCTGGTGTACGAATGGTACCATCGCGGATTTGCTTGTCGTTATGGCCCGCAGCCCCGAGGACAAGCGAATCAGCGCGTTCATCATAGAGACTTCATGGCCGGGGGTCGAAGTCGTTGCGCGGTGTCGCTTCATGGGCCTGAAGGCCCTCGCTAACGCCGTGATTGTATTCAAAGATGTCAAGGTCCCGCGTGAGAACCTTATTGGAGAAGAGGGTCGAGGTCTGAAGATCGCCCTAACGACGCTCAATGACGGAAGACTATCCATTCCTAATGCCAGTGTCGGTTCTGCAAAGAAATGTTTGGAGATTTCAAGAAAATGGGCTGCCGAGCGCGTGCAATGGGGCCACCCAATTGGCAAACATGAAGCCATCGCTCATATGATCTCCGATATGGCGGCTACCACTTTTGCTATGGAGGCGGTGGCTGACCTCGCAACCCACATGTCCAACCAAGGTGATTTTGACATTCGGCTCGAAGCAGCGGCTGCTAAAGAATGGAACACCACCCAGGGCTGGAAACTGGTTGACGATATGGTGCAGATTCGCGGAGGGCGCGGGTATGAAACCGAGTCCTCGCTGGCCAACCGAGGTGAGACAGCGGTCGGCGCGGAACGAATGATGCGAGACTTCAGAATCAATCGTATTTTCGAGGGTTCCAGCGAGATTATGCATCTCTTTATGGCTCGAGAAGCAGTTGACAAACACCTGGAAGTGGCTGGCGCCCTCGTAGATCCCGACAAGAGTCTTTCACAAAAGCTGGCTATCCTTCCATCGATCATCGCCTTCTACGCCTCGTGGTACCCGACTCGCTGGCTCGGCTGGGGATACTGGCCTAAATATTCAGAATACGGCTCGCTGGCCACTCACCTCCGATTCTGCGACAGAAACTGCCGTAAGCTGGCGCGCCAGATTTTTCACGGCATGGTCATTCACGGGCCGAAGCTGGAAAGAAAACAGGCCTTTCTTTTCAGAATCGTCGATATCTGCAATGAGCTGTTCGCGATGTCAGCTTCCATTACCCGTGCCCATACGCTGCGGCAGCAGGGCCACAAAGAGGGGGATCAAGCGATTCGATTGGCCGACCAGTTCTGCCGCTCGACGCGACGTAGAGTTAGACAGCTGTTCCGAGACCTCTGGCACAACGATGATGAAGGGAAATATAAACTTGCATCCAGTATCCTGAGAGGGGAATATCCCTGGTTGGAAAGCGGAATCATTGAGCTGAAGGGTTCTCTCTCTGTTCAGAAAGCCAACGGTTCAGCCAGGACCGGGAAAGCTCATGTCAGGCAACAGCACCCGGTATCAACTCCCTGAGATCCCGGCAGCACAACAGGAATGAACTACGACAATTCACGCCCTCGAAGAGCAGTGTTCGTTGACGGGTGCAGAATTCCTTTTCTGCGATCCGGTACAGGATACCGGGATTTGACAGCATATGATCTGGCCCGAATGGCTCTTCAGCGTTTGCTTTTCCGCACCGGCATTGCTCCAGAACTGGTGGATCAAGTCATCCTCGGAACCGTGGTTTCAAACGTGAGAACCAGCAATGTAG
>DATGOF010000252.1:0-5633 GCA_035306285.1 Acidobacteriota bacterium
CCGTCGCCAGCGCAAAAAGAAAGCCGGAGCAAGCTCCCGACAAATCAAATCCCCAGGCCCGGCTCGCCTTAATGCGATCCTGAATTAAGCAAGCCGTCGAAGGAAACATCATGTCAGGAGTAACCGTGGCAACGATTATCAAATCGACGTCGTCACCGCTCACTCCTCTCTGTCTCAGACACTGCTCTATTGCCTTTACAGATAAGTCACTGTTAGCCTCGCATTTGGCAGCAATGCGCCGCTCTCGAATTCCGGTCCGCTCCCGGATCCACTCATCTGACGTATCCACCATCTTCGACAGATCTTCGTTGGTAAGCTTCCTCTCCGGAACATACATGCCCACACCAGAGATGCAGGCTCGCCTCATCGTCAATTTGCTCTACTCCTCACTGCTGGATGATTTCCACACCCGAAGGAACGTCTACATGGAACCGTTGGTCAGGAATCGTCACGTTCTGCTGGATATTAGTCAGGATGTAGTCGTTTCTCTGTCCAACCGGCTCGATTACCGACAGCCGATAGATTAAATGAGAAGCCGGGTCAACTTCCAGAATCAGGTAAGAAAAGTCGGGATGGGGCTCTCGTGGCGTAAGTCTCAAAAGAAGGTGGCCCTCAACAAGTGGATCCTCTGTTTCTTCGTAATGAGCCTCGAAGTCGCGTGCAATGTCTCCCTCACCAAGTAGAAACATCAAAGGCGAGCGAGTATCCTCAAGGCGCATGTCCCAGATCATGACCTGTTTGTCTCGGGGAACATAGAAATAGGTCTTTTTGCCGTCCGCTACGAAATATTTCTGAGTAGGATTCTGATATTCCCAATACATCAAACCGGGCTTCTTCAGTAACAGGATTCCGCTTTCCGTCCGATCCTCACCATAGGTTTGGCGCAGAGTTTGTTGGAAATTAGCCTGAAGAGTCTCGATACCCTCATATTTCTGCTGCAGTTGTTGTACGACCTCTTGGGGTGAAACTACGACCGGGGAAGGTGTCATCAAAAGGGGAAGCGCTACTATGGAACTAAAGGACCTCTCCGCAACCGGCTGAGAGAAGAGACTCTGCCAGAGTATCAGGACAACGCCCGTGGTGATGGCGGCATCGGCCACGTTAAAAGTAGGCCAAACAAAAGCGTCTCGCCAGTGAAGCGTGACAAAATCAACCACGTGGTGGTGAAGAAGTCGATCAACAAAGTTACCCAGAATCCCGCCCAACAAAAGTCCAAGAGAGGCAAAGGAAAGATACGATTCTCGCGGCAACTTTAGAATGTAGTAAAGCACAATCCCCACGGCAACCGCAGCAATGCAAGAAAGCAGGATCGGCTTCCACACGGACTCCACTCCGTGCAAGAGCCCGAATGCAATCCCTTCGTTGCGCACATACTGAAGGGTCACAAAATCCTCAATGACGGTGTAGTTGTGAAGCCAGGGAGAATTCTTGATTAACTGCTTCGTGAACAGGTCCGCCAAGAACACGCACAAACCGATGACAAGAGCCAATATTCGCATTGGAGTATTTTTAGCAGGAGAGCCAAACTCCCGATACAGGGCAAACGAATTATCTGAGGTTGAACTGCACCTCAATGACGGCCTGGACGTCGACGGGTTGACCATTCAGCGTCCCGGGGCGGAACCTCCAGTTCGTCGCGATCTCTTCAATCGCCTTTTCTTCAAGACCATAGCCCAATCCCCGTAAGACTTTGAAGTCTGTGACTTCACCATTCTTTCGAATGATTGCCTGCAGTAACACGACCCCTTGAACTTTAGCTTTAATGGCTTCATCCGTGTAGCTTGGAATCGTTTGCCGCACAGGTACTGGATTGGTGACTCCGCTTCCAAGGGTGTAGACACCGTCGCCCGCTCCAGCGGCTTCCCCCGCTCCAGTCGAGGGTCCGGGCCCCGCACCTTCCGGACCGCTACCGGTTCCCGCCTGTGTCGGAGGGGCAGTAATCTCTCCAATGTTTAAGTTAGCGGCAATTTCGTCCATCACCTGCGGCGCCTCAATAACTTCCTCCCGGACAATGGGATCTGGTTCATGGGGAGTGGGATCAGGAATCGGCACAAGAATCGGTTCCGGCTCCGGCGCCACCTCCACCGGCTCCGGTTCGGGAACGGTGGGTTCGGGGGGGCTGCCACCCCTCAGTTCGGCTGGTTGGGCCAGCTGCTTCAGAACGAGGACCTCCTCGGTTGGTGTAAAGACCCTCTGCCCAAAGGAAGGAAACAACATGAGAAACAAAAGCAGGTGAATGAGGATAGCCAGAACCGTAGCAACGATCAACGGACGCTCATTGGTGACATCGTCAGCAAAAATGTTCACGGGGTCGTGACCGTAGCTGACCCGCTCAGCGTCAGTGATTCGTAATGCTAGAAGATGTTCCAGAAAATCGCGAGTCTTTTCTAGAAGGGATCTGTCATCAGACATCGGATCAGTCTATTCCTCCACTCAAAACTTTCATTCTATGTAAGCCCGGCTCCAAGGGTCAACCGACTCCCCGCCTGTGTAATTAGGATGTCTTACTTAAGAAAAAGTATCACAAACTGAGTCAGTCCGTCGGGCGCATTGCGGACGTCAGTGCTCCGAAGTCTGTCCACCTCCTTGAAAAGTAGACGCTTCACTCATGGAACCAGGCTGATGGTTAACCTCATGTTACCAGCGAGCCCGGCTCGGAGCCAGATAGTCCCCGGCTAGTGGCGGTACCGGTCGCAGGACTCTCGGCGGTCATCTCTACGCAGTCCACGTCAGCAAGAGCTTAAGTGTGCACCGCAGCAGACTGAAGCGTTTCGCCAGGTTAGAATGTGAGACTTACAGGCAGCCGTTCCCCCCATTGTGGCTGGTAGTTCCGTTCGGGCTTCCACCATCATCAGGGTGCCAAAAAATATAACTCCGCCACGTTTCAGGTGCTTGAGAACGCGAAAAAAGAAAAAACACCTTGCTGGGGAACCCAAGCGGCGCCGCAGGGAGCTTCCTGAGCTGTAGTCCTGCTTCCTCTGGTGTCCGGTTCCCCTTCTTGCGGTTACAGCGGACGCAGCAGGTAACGATATTCTCCCAACTCTTCCGCCCGCCACGGGCAACCGGGATAACATGATCGTAAGTGAGTTCACGCGGTGGAAGCCGCCGACCGCAGTACTGGCAAGTATATCCGTCGCGAGCATAGAGGTTGGAACGTGAGAACTTTACCTGCACGTGATTCCTGCGCACTTTAACATAATGGCGCAACTTGACTACCGAGGGCATCGGAATCGTGAGAGAAACGCTCCTCAACTGCTGGTCATAAACTTCGATGACATCCACCTTTTCCTGAAAGAACATTCGCACTGCCCTCTTCCAGGAGACAACCTGCAGTGGTTCATAAGTTGCATTCAAGAGTAAGGAGTGTTGCATAGTTTTAAGTCTACTCCGACAACGCTGAAGTATAGCTGCAAGACAGGAGACACTATTCTGTTTTCGGTTGTCAACAACCATTACTGACTTGCGCCGGCAACGATGAGCCTGCGCCCACCGTCCGCACTTCGGCTACCGGGCCGACAAAATTAGGGGTGGTCTTTCCTCGCAGTGTTCCTCCCTCTGCTAGGATGATAGAGTACACCGGCTTCACTACTCTAGAGTTGCCATCGTATCTTACATTGCTGTTCCAACAGATCATGATATGGGACGAATCCGACGGATAAAATTTCACTCACAACCATGCAACCTATCCATATCTTTCTTTCATCTCTGCTCAAAGAGGCTTCGAAGGATCCTGAGAGAACGTTGATCTTCTTGAAGGAGTTATGGCCGCAGATCGTCGGCCAGGAGTTCGGTCGGAAGACACAACCGACTGCACTGCGTGGAAATCGGCTCACTCTTACGGTCACCGACGAAACGTGGCTAGAAGAAGGGCAGCAGCTTGCTGACACGATCAGGAATTCTATCAATCGCTACTGGGGCTTACCCCTGATTGAGAAACTTCGCTTCAAATTGCATCCAGGTAAAAGTGATTAACTGTGCCATTGATCTGATGCCGCCAAGCATGACTGCGGATACAGACACTGGGCCTTTATTCTTTGCGTATAATGGTGCACTTATGGCGGAAAGGTTCATTCTTCTTGTCTGCATTCTTTTGTTATCTGTTCCCGTTCTCGGGCAACGCGTCTATCACAAAATAGAACCAGCCAAGGGCGATGAGAACTTCAAGTTCGATATTAATGAAGTCCCGGTTAGCCGGAACATTCTTGAAATTGGTGGATCATTCACCGGCCGAGCCACCCGAGATCTCAACTTCGCCCCTAACATTGTTTTCAGCCCAGACGGAGAAAAAGCATTTGTCAGTGCGCCCGGATCTGACCGAATACTCGTCTTTCAGCCCCGGACCGGTCAGATCCTAGACAGTCTTCAAGTTCCGGCCAACCCTACTGAACTGGTGCTCTCACCGGACAAGTCTCAGATTGCGGTGGTTTCGATGAGGGCGAAAGAGAACTTGCCAAAACCTGGCCAATCGCTTGAATTCGCCGGGGTTGGAGCGCTTTCTCTGATCGATGTCGAAACCCTTCAAGTTCGTACAGCAGAACTGACAGATGTTGTCTTCTCGGTCGGGAACAACCCTGTCTTTTCGGGCGACGGATCAACCGTGTTTGTGGCTTCTTCTCGAACTGATCAGCTACTCCGAATTGATGTCGAGACCCTTCAGGAAATTACTCCCCGGATGGACCTTCCCGAGGGAACACGCCCTTCCTCAATCACAATGGCCCCCGATTATTCTTTCATGACTCTGGTCCTGGTTGGGTCCTCTAATCTTGACCGCGTGCTATTTCCCGATTCGATCCGGGTCATTGATCCCAACACTTTCACCGAGCTTTACACCATTGTCCCTGATACCGGTCCTGGACGTGAAGAGTCGTTGATCCACGATTTCACCGTGGCCAATCGGATTGCCATTTCTCCGGACGGCAAATATGGAATGCTGGCCGATCAGCAGGCCAGCTCCCTGAGCGGTGCGCCCGAGTTGACCTCCGACCGTGCGTGGCTAATCGATTTCGAGCAACGGAAAGTCATCAAGGTGTACAGCGTTGGCGGTATTGCTGGAGGGACTTACTGGGTCCCGGATGGACGCTTCGTCGTCATTGCCGCGCTGGAAGTGACTTTCATCGACCCTTCAGCCGACACATCCTCAAGGTTTCAGCCACTGCGAAGCGATTACCGACCCTATTCAAAACCTGTCTTCAGCCACAATGGGAGGTTCATGTATCTCGCTTCGCCCAGCCAAGACTCGATTCTTGTTTTCCGGTTGGGGACCGGAGAGATCACACATCCAGTCACAGTGGGGGGAGAAGTCGAACGTGGTGAAGACACCGTTATTTCGTCCGCTCCCATGACTCTGGCGATGATCCCGGAGGACAGCTCAACCCTCCTTTCCCTCAACTACAACGCGAATACCATCGAACTGTTGCGCCCTACTGAGAGGCAATTTATCTCTCGAATGCTTTCCAGCAGTGAATTCTTCACGGGTGTCGCTATCACTAATTTGAGCGATTCAGAGGCTGAGGTGATCGTCAGTGGCTATTCAAACGGAGGTGTGCTCTTCGTCGATGATGAAGAGACCGAAGACGTTGTCGAATTTGTGAATCCAATTACTCTCACGATCCCACCGGGAGCACAGGTGGCCA
>DATGOF010000253.1:0-4257 GCA_035306285.1 Acidobacteriota bacterium
CATACCCTTTTCGTTCACGAATCTGGACAAGAGCTTTCCATAGGTGTCGTAACTGAATTCTCCCCCGGATGGACTTCGAGTCTCGGCAGGACGACTGGCGGTCCCGGCATTCTGTGTGCATGAAGAGTAAATTCCCAGACCCAGCAACGAAACTACGACCATAGCTATGAGACTGAATACCTTCATGCTTCGAGAAGTCGGTTAGTTCTGAGAGCATTGTTACGCCCAGAGCTAAGCCGGGCTTGCTTACGCAATTTTGGGAATCACGAAGTTCTTGGAAAGAACCAGCGAGACAGCACCGATCAAACAGGAGTTCTCTTTAATCGATGAAGGAACAATTCTCAGATTTTCCAGGTTGGGCTGAAGGGCGCGGTTTTGAACGACTCTCAAGACCTCTGCCTCAATCAAATCCCAGGCCTTGCTAAGATAGCCGTTTAAGACGATGACTTCTGGGTTCAAGGAGTTGATGACAATCGAAATGCCGCGTCCCAAATACGTGGCTGTTTTCAGAAGGGCTTTGGTGGCCTTGGAGTTTCCCTGGCGAGCCAACCGAATCAGTCCGTCCATACCGATTGTTCGTGATGTTTCCGCCTCTTCCTTGCTCAAATAGCTCAAATAACGCTGAATAGTCGCCGGATCGGAACAGTAGACCTCCCAGCAGCCCCGATTTCCACATCCACATTTTGGCCCGGTGTGCTGCAAGGAAACGTGTCCAAACTGTCCGGCTCCCAGATTATAACCGCAATAAAGCTGCCCGCCGATAATGATGCCCGTTCCGAGGCCTTCATTGATCAATATACTAACGGCATCGCCGTGTCGACACTCCTTTAGATCACCGAACATCACCTGAGCAAGAGCCGCAGCCCGGACATCATCCTCAAAGAATAGATCCCGACCGAGCGTTAATCCAAATTCTTCGATCAGGGCGCCGGCAATCGTCACGTTTCTCCAGTTTAAGTTGGAGGAATAGATCACCTTGCCCTGAGCTGTGTCCACTAGACCAGGCAGACTAATGCCAAAACCTTCAATATGCTTTTCTGGATCAACGTAGTTTAAGACCCTCCTGATCTCCTGCGTGAGTTGGCTTAGAAAGCTCTCAGGGTTGCGATGAGTTGGAAATTGAGTTTTGTGGAAGATCCTTCCCGCAAAGGTACTCAGGGCGATAGTGGTCTTGTCTACTCCGATTGTCACGCCAACCGTAACAGAACGTTTCCCATCCAGGCGGAGAAGTCGTGGTTTCCGTCCGCCGGTGGATTTTCCCAAACCGTCCTCATAAACCAGCCCCGCTTCTACCAGTCCCTTTACAATCGATGATATGGTCGATTCGTTGAGACCGATGCTCCTTGCAAGTTTTCTGCGAGAAATTGGAGCGTAGTCTCTAATCAAGTTGAGCACAATCGATTCGTGGAAGTGACGCATCGACTCCTTATTGATTGGATTGAATCGGGTCAGACCTGATTCCTGCGCGGAGTCGGTGATCTCCTGGTGCGATGAGCGGCTTGGCCCTGCCTCTTCCCTGAAGTCTACCTGCCGGTTCGCTATCGAATCCTTCCTCATGGCCCCACACTTCGAGTAGAACTAATTCTAGCAAGTTATCGAAACTCTTTGGCTGGAAACACTAAATACCTTACTCGGAATCCTGGGGCAGCGCAAAGGCCACGTAAGCTCCTCCCGACGGGCGGCCGGACTTTCCCCCGCCTGCCGCGATGACAATAAATTGTCGTCCCTCCACTTCGTAGACAGCGGGGGTTGCATTGCCGGCCGCCGGCAACGTAGCTTCCCACAGCAGATCGCCGTTGGCCTTGTCAAAGGCTCGAATCTTGTTGTCATGATTGGTCGCAGCGATGAAAACCAACCCCCCGGCTGTGACAACCGGGCCCCCGTAGTTCTCACTGCCTGTGTTGCGTACGCCCTGCTCAACCAGCTCCGGAATCTCTCCCAGAGGAATTTGCCAGACAATCTCGGCAGTCTCCAAGTTGATCGCCGTCAGGGTTCCCCAAGGGGGTGTAATTGCCGGATACCCATCAATATCCATGAACTTTCGGTACTGCTGCGAATACGGAAGGTGGGTCGCAAGAGGTGGAAGCTGAGAAACGTCAACCTCTCGATTCTCGCCATGAATCAGATAGTCAGTCAAGGCGTCGATATTTTCTTGACCCAGGTGTCCGAAGGCTGCCATTCGGCCCGTCCCCGCACTGATGATTTTCTGCATCTGCTCCTCGTTCAGGCGGTCTTTCAAGTTGCTGAGCGCAGGAATTTCGGGGGGCGAGCCCTGAAAATCGGGTCGATGGCAGCTAGCACAATGAGCTAGATAAAGATCACGACTGTCGGTCCCGGGTTTGCGACTCTGTGGCCTTTCAATCACTTTGACGATCCAGGGTATTTCGTTGGCATTGACATAGAAGATCTTGGTCTCGGGATCAAATGCCTGTCCTCCCCATTCAGCACCACCGTCGAGCCCGGGAAAGACAACCGTCCCCTCGAAACTTAAAGGGGTAAAGGGCCCGTCGCTCTTCACTGACCGCAGGTCTTCAAGGGCGGCTTGGTGGGCTTCAGGCGTCCTTCTCGTCACATCTTCTTCCGTCAGCTTCTGACGGGCAAAGGGTGGAGGCAGCAGTGGAAACGGCTGGGTATCCGCCAACACTTCGCCGGGTATTGTCGACTGAGGGACAGCTCGATACTCGATTGGAAAAACGGGCTCACCAGTTTCCCTTTCGAATACAAAAAGATGGCCGCCCTTGGTCGCCTGTGCGACTGCGTCGATTAGTCTTCCATCACGCTCGATTTGTACGAGCACTGGAGGAGACGGCAAGTCTCTGTCCCAGATGTCGTGTCGCACGAACTGAAAATGCCAGACCCTTTCTCCGGTTTCGGCATTAAGTGCAATCAGCGAGTTTGCGAAGAGGTTGTCTCCCGGCCGATTTCCGCCATAGTAGTCATACGCCGCCGAACCAGTGGGGGCAAAGACCAGCCCTCGCTCTGTATCGACGCTCAGTCCCGCCCAGCTATTGGCTGCGCCAGCCCATATCCAGGCGTCAGAAGGCCAGGTCTCGTACCCATACTCTCCCGGGTGGGGAATGGTGTTAAACCTCCAGCACAACTTTCCGGTGCGAACGTCATAAGCACGGATGTGCCCTGGAGGAGTGGGCAGATCTTCGCCGACCTGGCTTCCGATGATCAGCATATCCTTATAGATGACTCCGGGGCTGGTAGCCGTCATAGTCAGCCCCTGGACATCACGACTCAGGTCGTCTCTGAGATCAATCCATCCGTTTTGACCGAAGGACGAGATGGGCCGGCCGCTCTTTGCATCAAGTGCATAGAGAAGATTATCGACCACGGTAAAAATTCGTCCGTTACCGTTTTCATCCTCCCAGTATGTGACTCCTCTCAGGCGGAATCGCCGGTTGACTTCCGTTCCCTGGTGAGGATCGAATCGCCATATCATCTCACCAGTATCTGCTTTGAGGGCGATTACGTTGACCTTCGGACTGGTCACATATAGAACGCCGTTGACCATGATCGGGTTGTACTGCATCTGCGAGCCTTCGAATGCGTCGCCCGTATCGAAGATCCAGGCCTGATCTAGCAGGTGGACATTGTCTCTATTGATCTGAACCAAGGAAGAGTATCGGATGTTCTCCAGACCTCCACCGTACTCGCGCCAACCGGCGTACTTAGCGAGGTCAGGACGTGATTGTTGCTGGCACCCACTAGAGACGATGATGATCGGGAGAATGAGGTAGAAAAATAATTTCATCATGAACCAATCTTTTTCCAAGCGCGGAGTCAGGTTTGAACCATCCCACACCTCTCACCTGACCATCCAGCGTCACCATCGAGAAGCGTGCAGGAATCAGCTGGACTGAATCGTACGCCATCTTTCAGTCAAAACTCAATTCGCAATGAGCCCTGCATGATCCGTGGCGAACGAGTGGCTGTCACCTGGCCGAAGCGGGGATTCACCTGATTCCCCTCGGGGTCGAAGCGAGCCGTCACATCAACACTGGACCATTGTGTGTGATTGAACAGGTTATAAACCTCCCAACGGAGATTCAGTGAAGCGTTTTCAGCCAGGGGAACCCTCTTCTGAATGGCAATGTCCCAGTTATTCACCCCCGGTAGTCGGAACACATCCTTAGGAGCATTGCCGAACGCTCCCTTAGCCGGACGAGAAAACACTGAGGTATCAAACCATCGGTCCGGACGACGCTCTCCCCAAGGCAGCTGAGCCCTTCCATTGACAACAATACGCGC
>DATGOF010000254.1:0-3209 GCA_035306285.1 Acidobacteriota bacterium
AGGTAAGAGACAGCGCTCCCCGCTCCAATGGAGCGGTCGCGGAGAGACTCATTGCTTCATTACACCGTACGCACATGAATTTCATGTTTGCGTCCTTCCAAGAAAATCACCGTTCATTAATTTTCGTGCAATCTCCATTGCAGTTTCGCCCGGAGGTTCGGACAAGATTGTATCTGTGAGCCCCTTTTCGCATGCGTCAGCCAGCCGGGGATCGAAAGGTAAAGATCCCAGCAGCGGAATTGGCCAGGGCAGATCTGGGGGACCGTTGAAAAGGGGACGTGTCGATCGACACTCCGAGCAGTAGTAACCCTTCATATTTTCGATATATCCGAGCACACGAGCTCCTGCCTGTTGGAGTCCTGAAAGTGATCGAGTCACCACGCGGAATGCCATGGCGGACGGAGTAGTGACCACGATAAACGAGAGTTTGGTTCCAAAATGTCGCGCAAAGTGCCCCATTCTTTCCGAGCCGGGAGGAAGGTCGAGGATTAGTGTCGAAAAGGGGCCCCAATCAGTACCTGTAAGGATATCGGAAAGCAGGGAGAACTCACGAGCAGTCCTCCAAACATAACCGGCCTCCGGCGCGTGGCTTTCAAACTCAAAAGACCTTCCTGGAAGAATCCAGCTTCCAACAGATACGATCCCTACACCGCAACGACTGCGAGACACAACCATCCCGTGGACATTCGATTCCGGCAGAGAGGGTGTCAGTCCCATCACATGAGTCTGGCATGGTCCGTTCAAATCACAGTCCAGTACAACCGGGCTGACTCCCAGTTTCTGAAAAGCAAGCGCCAGCAACGATGCAATGGTGCTCTTACCGACCCCTCCTTTGCCGGAGCTTACCGCGATGCAGCGTTCGAAGCCGTCCAGGCTTTCAGCAAGTCGTCTTCCTCTTTCTTCGATCTGGACAAAAACGCTCTTCTCTTCTGCCATTGGTTTTATTGCCCGTTTATTGAGTTCATTTGGTATAGCGCTCAATCTCTATCGAACTCAGGGCCGAAGATCGCGAAGCGGACCCAGCGCTCACCCGCTCGAAATCCGGCCTCTTGAAGCCACTGCGAGATGGCTTCTCCTTCGCTTACCCTTGGAAAAAGGACCGGCACCTCTCCGGCGCTTGCCATCCGTAGCAAAAGCTCCGCAATTAGTGCCGGCTCGGGCGCCGTCTCTCGGATGGCGAGCCGCAGAAGCATCCGGCAAGCAGGTTGCGTCCGGTCCTGGAAGAGAATGCATCCCTCGATCTGCTCCAGCGAAGCGATGGCCCATCCCTCTATCTGATCAGCCCGTTGCTGAAGCGTCCTCAGTTGTCTCTCCCAGGGAAAAAAGGGCGGATCGGCAAGCAAGCCCGACTGAATCAGATCAGAAACCGTCACCGGGACCATAGCGCCGTTATTTTTCAACCCGGACAGGGACTCCCTCAACCAGAAATCGGTATAGCGTTCCTCAACCTTCCATCCTTGCCGCAGAAAGAAACGAGCCAGATCCCTTCGATCTTCCGGAACTTCAGCAATCAGTCGCGAAGGTCCGAGGACCTGCAACTTCTTTCGTAGCGAGGTGAGCAGATGGGTACCGTGCCCCTGTCTCTGGCAGTCGGGCCGCACACCGATACGTTGAACAAGGACTTCGCGCGGTCGCTTTGCTGCCGTACACACAGCAATCGGTTCACCACCCTCGGTGGCCAGCATGCAGTTGCTCGGCCAGAGGTCGATCTCCCGAACCTCTCGCTGAAACTGTTCCAGTGATGTTTCCGCTTCTGGAAAGTGGACGTCAAAACAGGTTCGAATTGCGTCTACAATACGGCTTGCATCATCAGGACGGCAGAAACGGTATGCAACCACGGTAGCTCCCTGACCGGATCAAATGTTTCAGTCCAAGAGCTCTTTTCTTCTGCGAGCCATTAACGACAACCAGCCCGTCTCGTTAAGCCCCATTGACTCTTCTGCCGGTCGCGTACTGAAACGGGCCGTGCCTCTTTCAGAGGACTGCTCTTCATCACCATTGTTTGGCGTGGCGGACTTGCCGGTCGACGTCTCCCCAGCAGGATCATCGCGACGATAGCCACGGATCATCTCCTCCATCATCTTGCGACCATGCTGAATTCCTTCTTCCACCAGTTCCAGGTTGATAGTTGACAGGCTGCGTTCTGCCGCAAGTTCTTCAATACGGTCCTGGGTTCTCTGTCGCATGAATCCGGCCGGCACACGGAAAAGCCGACGAGCAGCCTCGTCAGTCCACTGGAAACTTGAGTGAAGACTGTTCCCCTGTTCATCTCTTGCTACTACTGGAACCGCCTGGGCTACTGGTTCGGCAGCGTTCTGGCTTTCATCCTCGTCCACTGCGATTTCGGGGAAAAACGGAGTTCCCTTCTCCTCATCAATCAGATCGCGCGCAAAGTCGAGCGTGATGGTTTCCACTTTGAAAATGCGTGCCTTCTTTTCGATCCGAGCTTTCGCACGCCGCATCTGATACTTGTCAGGGATCTGGTAGAGAGCGCGTCTTGCCTCCTGCGTCCATTTGATTTTCCGGCCATCGTAGGTTGTCTCCTCAGTCGCTCCTCCTTCCGAGGCTACAATTTCTTCGATCAATTCTCGTGAGATTACCTCGAAATTGGCCTCACCGCAGACGGAACACTTGACGGGATTTTCGACACGTGAGGCAACCCCACAGCGGCGGCAGATAGAGACTGACTGTTCCCTGGCTCTCTCCAGTGCCAATTGCTCGGCCAGTCTCGTCGTGGCCTCGGCTGCCTTCTTTGGCATGAAGCGCTCCATTGCCTCGGTCACGAGGCTGCTGGTGACAACGCTATGCCCTTTCTCAATCGCCAGACGTAGAATCGCAGTTCTCGCAATTCCGTGAACTTGAGGAGGGACACGGTTCATCCGTTCTTCGGCTTCCCGGCTCCACTGGATCGTTTCCTGTGCCTTCAAATCGAGTTCGGGGTATTCCAGGCGTGTCGTCAGAAGAAGGTCGCAAGGAGCCAGTCGAAGCAGGTTCTCTGTATTGCTGCCCAGGTCCGTTGCCGATTCTGGGCTGTGAATGCCAACCCGTCCAAGCACCAAAAGCCAGGGCTCTGTTTTACGGCAATGGTCCAGGATCTTCTGGAAAGCCTTACCGTCCAGCAGAGTCGTCGTGACCGGTATTCCTTCTTCTCGCACAATGGCCTCAGCTACATTGAGATGAGATTGATAGATCTGGGCCAATCCGGTGTC
>DATGOF010000255.1:0-3911 GCA_035306285.1 Acidobacteriota bacterium
CTTCCGATACTTGTTGTCTTTCTTGGTGTTGGATGAGACATACCCCAGTGAATACTGGTGACGGAGCATCGCCGAAATATTCTGAAAAATAGCCGGATATTCCGTGATAAACCGCGGAAAATAGGATTCTCCGCCGGTGTAACGAGCGAAGTACTTCAGTGTGGCATCACCCTGCAGGAGATCCATACGAGTATTGGTTGACATATAGTGGTCGGCTCGCGCCCTCAGATTCCCGCCGAGGCTCACTGGATAAATGACAGTGTTGGACTGCCTTACCTTCTTCAATGCGTCATCGAGTGTCTTCTTGCTAAAGGTGTCCAGTCCGGTGGATAAAAGCACGATGGCTGTTTTCTGATCCAGTTCCTGGATTCGGTCCAAGGTGTCAATAACCGTATCGTAGAGGTTACTTTCACGGAATGAGGGGAAGGTCAGCCGGCGAAGGGCATTATATACTTCAGCTTTGTTCTGAGTGAAATCCACCAGAATTTCAGGTTTCAGGTCGTAGGCAATGACGGCAATCCAGTCGTCCCGACGCATCTGATCGACAAACGTATATGAGGCCATGATTGCCTCATAAAGAAGTTCCCAGGGGAGGACATTACTGTACTCCACGATCAAAACGGCCGTCATCGGAGCTTCAATCGGCTCGAAGAACGTAATCTCCTGCTTGACGTTCTCTTCGTAAATCTCGAAGTGTTCCTTCTGGAGACCGGTGATTAGATTGCCATCCTTATCCTCTACCGTTACATCCACGCGAATCTGGTCGACTTCGACGCGTAAAGCAGCCTGCCCTTGTGGATCAGAACGCTCTTCTTCGATATCTCTTTGCTGAGCCGTACCGATGGCCAACTGAGCACCGACCATGATCCCTGAGACGAGAATTACACGGAATAAGTTCTTCATTTTGACTCCATTGCCGAAGCAGATAAGCTATCCCTTAAGGTTGGCTGCGTCGTTGGCTCATTATAGCGCGCAAACTCCTTTTCGCGCGAGCCGTTCACGCTATACCGCCCGATCTCCTGCCGAAATACTCCGGAAGCCCCCGGAAGCGAGTCGTCAAAGCAGAGATTCCCGGTTCGCCCGTATGGTAGAATTCAACCACAGAAATGGCTTCCACGAACAAAGAAGCAGCCTTGCTTGATTTCATTGGCACCTACCAATCGGCAATTGTCGCCTTCAGTGGCGGTGTAGACAGTTCCCTCCTTGCGCTGGTGGCGCACCGAGTGCTGGGGGAGCGAGCCCGGATAGTGACTGCTGTCTCCCCTTCCGTCTCCGCCATGCAGGAAGAGCTGGCTCTCCAGTTTGCCCGCCGCTATGGTATGAATCACCGGGTGATCTACACGGAAGAGATGGAGGACCCAAACTACACCTCGAACCCGTCCAATCGCTGCTATTTCTGCAAATCTGAGCTTTATGGATATCTTTCGCGGTTGAAGCAGGATTGGGGCGTCGAGGTAATTTTTGACGGCAGCAACGCCGACGATGTCGGGGATTATCGTCCCGGCCGGCAGGCCGCTGCCGAGTCTGAAGTGGTCAGTCCGTTTATCGAGGTGGGGATGAACAAGCAGGAAATTCGCGAACTCTCCCGTAAGTGGCAGCTGCCGACCTGGGACCTGCCGGCCATGCCCTGTCTCTCCTCACGATTTCCATACGGGGTGCGGATTACCAGAGAGAAGTTGCGTCAGGTAGAAAAAGCCGAGGAGTATCTACGCGGACTGGGATTGAAGAACTTCCGCGTCCGACACCATGAAGAGATCGCCAGAATCGAGGTCGACCCATCAGAAATGGCTGGAATTCTGGAGGTTGAAACGTTTGAGAAGATCAACTACCGCCTGAAAGAGATCGGTTATCGCTACGTCACGCTCGATTTACAGGGTTTTCGCTCCGGTTCGTTGAATGAACTGCTCCAGCTTGAGAAATAATCATCATCGATTCCTCGCGTCAGTTCCGCTGCTTTTCGCCTTTTTCGCTCTTTTACTGAGCGCCTTTCCCATCCACGCGGCCAGCCGGAACCCCATCCGTGCCAAGAAGGGGATGGTCGTGTCGGTGAGTCCGATTGCCAGTGATGTGGGTCTGGAGGTGCTGCGGAAGGGAGGCAATGCAGTGGATGCCGCCGTGGCGGTCGGCTTTGCGCTGGCAGTGGTCCACCCGGCGGCCGGGAATATCGGCGGAGGTGGATTCATGGTCGTTCACGATGCCGAGAGTAGGACCGAAATCACGGTAGATTTTCGTGAGAAGGCACCGCTGGCCGCAACCGCCGATATGTATCTCGACGATGATGGGAAAGTTGTAGAAGGGCTGTCCACCATCGGCTATAAAGCGTCCGGAGTGCCTGGCTCCGTTGCAGGGCTTCACCTGGCCTGGCAGAGAGCAGGAAGTCTCGAGTGGCAAGACCTACTGGCTCCCGCCATTCAGCTTGCGGAAGAGGGATTCCCAGTCAGCTATTCATTGAGTCGTTCTCTTGAGAACGCCGCCCCGCTATTGTCTCGCTTTCCCGAGAGCCGACGGATCTTTCTGCGTGATGGCAATTACTACCAGGAGGGGGAGATTCTGCGGCAGCCTGAATTGGCGAACTGTCTTCGCTTGATTGCGCGGGAGGGGCCGGAGGCGTTCTACAGAGGAGAAATCGCCAATCGAATCGTAGCGGCCATGGAGGCAAATGGTGGGTTGATCACCAAGAGAGATCTGGCAGAGTATGAGGCGGTTTTTCGAGATCCCGTTCGAGGCACCTACCGGGGCCATGAGATCGTCTCAATGGGCCCTCCCAGTTCTGGGGGAGTTATTCTGCTGCAGATGCTACGGATGATCGAGCGCTTTCCAGTCCGAGCCCTGGGTCTGAACTCCTCTGCCTTCATCCATCTGAAGGCAGAGGCGATGAGGCGAGCTTTCGCAGATCGGGCGGAGTATCTGGGTGACCCCGATTTCGGAGAGATACCCCTGGCCGGCCTACTTTCTGGAGGCTATCTCGAGAAGCGTAGCGCCTCGATTCGTAGTGACTGGGCTTCGGTGAGCGAGTTTGTCGGTGCCGGTGCACCCCCGGTCGAAGAGTCCACTGAAACAACCCACTACTCCATAGTGGACGAAAGAGGTAACGGCGTCGCTGTGACTACCACCATCAACGGAAGCTACGGGTCGGGGGTGACGATTCCCGGGTGTGGCTTTCTGATGAATAACGAAATGGACGATTTTTCCAGCCGGCCAGGAGTTCCGAATATGTTTGGCCTGATTCAAGGAGAAGCCAACGCTATTGGGCCTGGAAAGCGACCGCTCAGTGCAATGACGCCCACCGTGGTGAAGCGTGATGGTCGGCTGTACATGGTGCTCGGGAGTCCGGGAGGTCCCACCATCATCAATACGGTCTTTCAAATTCTTCTCAACGTAATCGATTTCGGTCTCGACATCCAGGAAGCCGTCGATGAAGTAAGAGTGCACCACCAGTGGCTACCAGATCAGCTTGTTGTAGAGAGAAACGGACTGCCCAGGGACGTCCTTCGCAATTTGGAAGACCGAGGGCATCGAATTGTATTTCGAAGCCAGATCGGTGACGCTCATAGTATCCTGATCGAACCTGAAACAGGAATTCGGTTGGGTGCACCTGATTCCAGGAGCGACAGCAAAGCCAGTGGCTACTGATTGATTTCGCCACAGAGGAAAGAGGCGCCAAAACTACGACCGCCCTTTCATTTCCCCACCAAAATGAAATGAAGATCCATGACGTTGGTTCGCGTCGGGCCGGTCTTAATGAGCTCACCGACCGCTTCGAAAAAGTGATAGGAATCGTTGCGACGAAGAAAATCTGCAGGTGAAAGCCTACAGTCACGCGCTCGGGACAGCGTGGCGAAACTGGCCGTTGCGCCCGCGGCGTCCGTCGGTCCGTCGGTTCCATCAGAGCCGAGGCTGGCGAAGAGAAG
>DATGOF010000256.1:0-4689 GCA_035306285.1 Acidobacteriota bacterium
CGCATCTCAGAAGGGTCTCCAGGAAGGATACGTTCGGCAACCTCAGCGACCGGAACGTTTTCCTGCTCCAATAATCGCGCCAGGATAACCGCAGAAGCCCTTTCTCCGTAAGATTTGGTCACTCTTTCCCCCCTGGGAGTCAGTTCGCCGGACAGATAAAAACCCTGCAGAAGGGTCGAGAGTTCCTCAAACAGATTGGAGAGGGTCGAGCGGGTTCGTGTCCATGAGTCACCACTGATCAGCTGCTGAGCGATCTGAATATAAAATGTCCTTAGTCCTTCGGCGATAGTGGAACTGAGAACAATATCCTGAGCGGCCGCCTTCCGGGCGGCATCCAGTAGTTTTCTCTCGCTATTCCCCATCGCAGAAGCCAAAACAACTGGACGTTCGGGTAGACGCGCCTGCACCCTGTCAATCGATACACGAATATTTTTGGTAGTGTCCAGATCACTCTCACGCAGTCGTATTATCGTCATGTCCCTATTATCCAGAAAGAAGGTCCCTCACATAAGGGGTACCCTGTCCTTGTCGATGAAAAAGAGTTGCTACTTTCCTGAAACCCTTGGCGAGTGATTGCGTCTAAGGTTGTGTAGCGGGGCGTTCCACTGGCGAGTCTTCCCCATTTCTCTCAAAAGGCCTAGCTCCCGAAGCTTTATTTTCGGGATTTCCATATAGATCAGGGGGCGGAGAAGCTCCGCCCCCTCTTCTTCCACTTTGACAAGATTAGCCCGCATCGGGGCCAAAACGAATTCCCTGAGCCAGCGGCAGCTCGTCAGACCAGTTGATGGTTGCGGTCTGGCGCCTCATATAAGCCTTCCAGGCGTCGGAACCTGCTTCTCTTCCTCCCCCGGTTTCCTTTTCTCCTCCAAACGCTCCCCCTATTTCGGCGCCGCTCGTACCGATATTGACGTTGGCGATACCGCAATCTGAACCGGCTGCGGAGAGGAAGTATTCTGCTTCACGAAGGTCGGTGGTGAAGATCGAACTGGAGAGGCCCTGAGGTACTCCATTCTGAATTTCTATCGCCTGTGAAAGTTCTTTATATTCAATCAAGTATAGAATCGGTGCGAATGTTTCCTCAGAAACGATCGGCACCTGCTCGGTGACTCTTACGATGGCGGGTTCGACGAAACAGGGGCCTAGGCGGGGGAGCGGGTTCCCTCCGACGACGATTTCTCCACCCTGCCGCTGAACCGTGTCGAGCGCTTCCATCATTGTACTGACTGCTTCCGGTCTGACCAGAGGCCCCACCATCGTTTCCGGGTCGAGGGGATCTCCGATCCGGAGCTGTGAATAGGCATGGACCAGACGGCTGCACAGCTCGTCACTCATACTCTCGTGAACGATCAAACGGCGGGCGGTAGTACAGCGCTGGCCGGTTGTTCCCACTGCGGCAAAGAGAATCGCACGTTCTGCTAGCTGAAGATCTGCCGACGGCGTGACGATAATGGCATTATTACCGCCCAACTCGAGAATCGTTTTGCCGAGACGTTCCGTTACCTTCGTAGCCACCTGCCGGCCGACCTTGATGGAGCCGGTGAAGCTGATCAATGGCAGGCGCAGGTCGTTGATGATACTCTTGCCGACTAGCTCGTTGCTTCCAATGACCAGGTTAAAAATGCCCGAAACAGAGTGCTCGCGACACACACGGTTGACGAGGTGCTGGATGGCGATCGATACCATGGGGGTAATGGGGGACGGCTTCCAAACCATTGGGTTCCCACAGACAGCCGCAATGGCAGCGTTCCAGGCCCAGACGGCGGCCGGGAAGTTAAATGCTGTAATTATTCCAGTCGGGCCCAGGGGGTGCCATTGTTCATACAGTCGGTGCCCCGGGCGCTCGGAGTGCATGGTTTTCCCGTAAAGCTGCCGGGAGAGGCCGGTGGCGAAGTCACAGATATCGATGACTTCCTGGACTTCACCAATCCCCTCTGAGCGAATCTTCCCCATTTCAAGACTAATCAGTTCTCCGAGCGGTTCCTGATATTCTCGAAAGATTGTTCCCAAATCTCGCACCAGTAAACCACGTCGTGGGGCCGGGGTCGCTCTCCAACTGGGAAATGCCTGTACAGCAGCTTCGATTGCCTGATCATATGAATGACCGGTCGCTTGTAGAACAGAGGCAATCTCATTCCCGGTGAAAGGATCCAGTGAGACGAGCCGTTCTGCATCAGAATCAGCGATCCATCCGGCGGCCCCCGCGTATGTCCCGGCATTTGAGGGTTTTAGACTCAGGTGCTCCAAGAGACCTTGGACTTTTCTTGATCGAGTATTCATGCTCGCCTCCCTCAGCTCAATCATAGCAGTCTCTGCGGCAGGGTCTGTGACAGATCGAAGTTGCCACGCAACAATGGGCATCCAATTCGCCGTTCTGTCTGCTGGACAGGCTGGGTTGATTCCGAGAACGCGTCTCATTGTGCTGTACATCCGCACTGCACAGTTCCTTGGCAACCGCTTTTCCGGGGTTCGGCACGCCTTAATCCCAGGCAGCCGATTATCCTGTGCCTTCAGTACAAATTCACGTGCTCTCGCACGAGCAACGGTCAGGAAGGGATGCTTCTCCGGTCGATTTTTCTACAGCGCAGAGGACGCAGGGGAAGAATGCGCTAAGATTTTCGGGCGAGAGACACGATGGTCTCGAACTCATGGGGTCGGACAGGCTGTACAGAAAGGCGACTGCGCCGTACCAGGACCATCTCTTGAAGCTGCGGATGATCCTTTATTTCGGGCAGTGAAACCAACCGTGGAAACTTCTCTACGAACTCAATATCCACCATATACCAGCGGGGATCTTCCTCAGTGGACTTAGGATCGTAGTAGTTTGACTGAGGATCGCGAGCCGTATGGTCCGGATAGCCAGTTCTGACCACCTTTGCCATACCCACCACTCCCGGGGGATTTGCATTGCTATGATAGAAGAGCACAAGATCCCCCTTCTTCATTTTGTCGCGCATGATATTTCTGGCTTGATAGTTTCGGACGCCGTCCCAGTGAGTCCTGCCGTCCCGTTGGAGATCGTCGATCGAGTACACCGAGGGTTCACTTTTCACGAGCCAGTAATTTGCCATAATAGTCTCCATGATATCAGTTATAAATCATTTTAAAACAGCGATTTAAACAACAGCTTACGGGTCTTGGAAGCTTCTGCGGTATAGTTGAGGCAACCATTCCTAAAGGAGGATTTCTAAATGTGGCGTGTCGTTTTTCTTGGATTCCTGGCTGCGACCGGTTTTCAATCAGCGAATGCTCAGGTCGCAGGTACCACCGACTCGGAGACAAGAATTGCTGAAGCAGAAGAATTTATCGAGCGCGCAGAAGCCGAGTTAATGGAGCTATATGAGGACACCGCCCGCTCTGCTTGGATTCAGGCAAACTTCATCACTGTAGACACCGAGATCATGGCCGCCCATTTTCAAGAGAAGCTGATCGCAGCAACCATGAGGCTCGCCAATGAATCGCGCCGCTTCGACAACGTCGACCTTCCCCAAGAGCTGCGTCGAAAAATCCAGTTGTTGAGGACGTCACTTTCCCTGGTGGCCCCGAGTGATCCCGATAAGCAGGCTGAGCTGACCCGTATCAGCACGGCCCTGGAAAGCCTTTATGGACGGGGGGAATACTGTCCCGAAGAAGGAGAATGTCAAGATCTCGTTGAGCTTTCACGAATTATCGCAACCTCGAGAGATCCTGCTGAGCTGGAAGAGGCGTGGCGTGGATGGAGGACAATATCTCGCCCCATGCGCCCAATGTACTTACGTTTTGTCGAGTTGGCGAACGAAGGTGCGCAGGAACTGGGCTTTTCTGACTTGGGAGAGCTCTGGAGGTCCCGCTATGACATGCCACCGGATGAATTGATTCGTGAAGTGGAACGCCTCTGGGGACAGGTAAAACCACTGTATGAGTCTCTCCATTGTTATGTCCGGAGCCGTCTGTCAGAGGCTTACGGTACGGACATCGTTCCCCTGGATAAGCCTATACCCGCACATCTATTGGGCAATATGTGGGCTCAGCAATGGGGGTACATCTATGATCTCGTGAGGCCGGAATCGAGATCCGAAGGAATCGACGTGACCCGGCTTTTGCAAGAGAAGAACATGGACGCTCGAGACATGGTCCGTCACGGCGAGGCATTCTTCACATCTCTCGGATTCGAACCCTTGCCCGATACCTTCTGGGAGCGTTCTCTTTTCACTAAACCTGCCGACCGCGATGTCGTGTGTCATGCCAGTGCCTGGAACATCGATGCGGTCGATGATTTGAGAATCAAGATGTGCATCGAGGTCAATGAGGAGGATTTCATCACGATTCATCATGAGCTTGGCCACAATTTCTATCAGCGGGCCTATAACCACCAATCCTATCTCTATCAGGACGGCGCTCATGACGGGTTTCATGAAGGGATCGGAGATACGATTGCTCTCTCCATTACTCCGAACTACCTCGAGCAGATCGACTTACTAGAGACCGCCGAGGGGAGATCCGACGAAATCGAGTTTCTACTGCGAACCGCTCTCGACAAGATTGCTTTCCTTCCCTTCGGTTTACTGGTGGATCAGTGGCGCTGGAGGGTTTTCTCCGGAGAGATAGCGCCCGACGAGTACAACGAGGCATGGTGGGAGCTACGTGAGCACTATCAGGGCATTCGACCTCCGGTTCCACGGAGTGAGGACGACTTTGACCCTGGTGCCAAAT
>DATGOF010000257.1:0-2615 GCA_035306285.1 Acidobacteriota bacterium
TAGGTTCGACTGTAGACAGGTCCAGCTCCAACGTATCTGTGTATTCGGCCTCCGGACTTTCGGGTGTATGGAAGAGCCCCTGCGCCCGGCAGTACTGCTCTACCCTCTGCACCTGTTCCTCGTCTCGAGCCGTAAATCGCAAGTAGGAGAGCGTCTCCTGGTCCACCGGAAAGATGGCACAGGTTGCACCATATTCCGGAGACATGTTCCCGATAGTTGCTCGATCTGCAAGGGGAAGTGAGGCGATTCCGGGACCATAAAATTCGACGAACTTGCCGACTACTCCTTTTCGCCGGAGCATTTCAGTGATGGTCAAGACCAGGTCGGTTGCCGTGGCTCCCTCGGGAAGTTGACCCTTCAAACGGAAACCAATCACTTGAGGGATAAGCAGACTGATAGGCTGCCCCAGCATGGCGGCTTCTGCTTCTATTCCTCCGACTCCCCAGCCGAGAACTCCCAGCCCATTAATCATTGTGGTGTGACTGTCGGTTCCAACCAGCGTATCGGGATAAGCTACCCACTCCCCTCCATTCAGCTTCTCGCCAAAGACGACCCTTGCCAGGTACTCCAGGTTGACCTGATGAACGATTCCCGTACCGGGCGGAACCACTTTGAAATTATCAAAAGCCGATTGCCCCCAACGAAGAAACGCGTACCTTTCGCGGTTCCGTTCAAACTCTCTCTCGAGGTTGATAAAGAATGAACGAGCTGCACCAAAAGAATCGACCTGAACCGAGTGATCGATTACCAGCTCTGAAGGGACCAAGGGGTTGATCTTCGAAGGCTGGCCTCCAAGTTCAGCCATGGCGTCCCTCATGACAGCTAGATCGACGACTGCAGGAACCCCCGTGAAATCTTGTAAGAGGACGCGTGCCGGAGTAAAAGCGATCTCCCGATGCGGTCGCTCGGCGGGAACCCAGTTCAGCAGGCTCTCGATATCCTCGCGCGTCGTTGTCTGCCCGTCCTCATTTCGTAGTAAATTCTCGAGCAGTATTTTCAACGAATAAGGGAGCCTTGATACATTTCCGAGCCCCTGCTCCTCTATGCTGGGAAGGCTGTAATAGCCATACTCGCGTTCGCCAATTTTTAGAGTCGAATAGGTATTCAGAGAATTTAAGCTTCGTTTCGACATTTGCTGACCTTTACTCCTGGAGCCTGTTTAAGTCTGTTCTCAAGATACTGTTCTGATCACACAAAGGCAACTTTCCCTTACTGATACGGACTACTCACAGTCTTCACCGGGAAGGGCGGGAGTGCCCCGTTTTTTGTTAAAATCGACCGATGGCTCACACCGTGACACTGATCGAGGGAGATGGCATTGGTCCAGAAGTGACGAATGCCGCAGTGCGTGTTCTGGAAGCCGCCCAAGCTGACCTTGAATGGGAGCGTGTTGAGGCGGGCCTTGCTGTCGTTTCCAAATACGGGAAACCGCTTCCAGATCATGTCATCGACTCGATTCAAAAGAACAGGGTAGCACTTAAGGGGCCACTCACGACAATTGTGGCCAAAGGCTTTCCCAGTGTGAATGTAGAACTTCGCAAAAAGCTGAACCTTTATGCGAACCTGCGACCGGTCCACAATATCCCGGGCATTCGTTCTCGGTTCCAGGATGTCGATCTAGTCGTCATCCGAGAAAACACCGAAGACCTGTACTCCGGTCTAGAACACACGATCGCGCCGGGTGTCACGCAAAGCCTCAAGATTATCACCAAAGAAGCTTCTCAGCGAATCGCCCGATTTGCCTTTGAGTATGCTCAAAAGTGGAATCGCAGGAAAGTCACCGCCGTGCATAAAGCAAACATTATGAAGGTGAGTGATGGACTTTTCCTTGAAACCTGTCAGGAAATTGCCAAGGACTATCCGGAGGTCGAGTACCAGGAGGTCATTGTTGACAATCTGGCAATGCAACTGGTTCTTAATCCGCAGCAGTATGACATCCTGCTGTTGACGAACCTGTATGGTGACATCGTTTCTGATCTATGTGCCGGACTGGTGGGAGGCCTGGGTGTCGTCCCGGGAGCCAATATTGGTGACGACTGCTCGGTGTTTGAAGCTGTACACGGCAGTGCTCCTGATATCGCCGGAAAAGACATTGCCAATCCTCTCGCCCTTATCTTTTCCTCCCTACTGATGCTACGTCATCTGGACATGAATCCCATCGCCGATCGAATCCGAGACGCGGTCTATGCGGTCACGTCGGAGGGTAAGATTCTGACACCCGATCTCGGCGGATCCTCGACAACCACCGAGTTTACAGACGCCATAATCTCGCGGCTGTAGGGTTAGAGATCTCCCGAGAAAAGGGAAAGCCTTTCCGGCCGCCCGTTCTGCACGTAGCCTTTGGCGCCACTTACTTTTTGTAGATATGGATTGCGCTTCCCAGGAACATCTCGGCCGCTTCGCCAATCGTTTCAGAAAGAGTCGGATGGGTATGGATTGTCAGCGCTACGTCTTCCGCCACGGCTGCCATCTCTACAGCAAGAGTGCCCTCAGCGATCAACTCCCCGGCACCCGGGCCAACGATTCCCATGCCCAGGATTTGCCCCGACTCCTCTTCGAAAATGATCTTGGTGAGACCATCACTGCGTCCTAGCGTGAGAGACCTTCCGGAGACG
>DATGOF010000258.1:0-4882 GCA_035306285.1 Acidobacteriota bacterium
AAGGTCCTCTCCAGGGTTGGGACTGATCAGAAATTCGACACGATCAATGCCGCTCTCATTTCCTGCCTCGCGGTCTGATTGAACGCGAGCCTCGAAACGAGTTGTCTCCATGGCCAAATCGGATAGCTCCTTTTCGACACGTTCCTTCAGTCGACCGGCATCCTGGTGGCGCTTAGAAGATAGGCTGTCGGCTAATTCCAAGTACTTAGACGATATGTCTTGAAGTTCCTTGGTAAGGCTGTCGACATGGCGTTCCTGGTGCATTAAGTGTTCCAGCTGGTGCTCTATATCCTCTTGATACGCCAGGATTTCGTCCACGGAATTCCCGTACTTTCGTTTCGCCTTTTGAATTTCTGCCAAACGCTCCTCGATATGTTCAAAGCGACCCGGACTGAACTCCACGGTGTCGGAATAGTCTCGGAGGCGATAACCGATCTCTTCGATTTGATACCGAATTTCGCGTAGTTTTTCAGAATCTTTTTCAAAGGAACGATCGAGGGTGCTGAGAAGCTGAACTTTTTGTTCGACATTGTCCAAAAAGGAAAAAAGGGATGACTCATCTTCGTACAGGAGGCGATATGCAGCTTGAGAGACTTGAAGTCGTTTCTCTGAGCTTGCTAGCAAATCCCTTTCATTCTTGAGTGTTTCTTCAACGCCAGGTTCAAGGTTGAGCCTGTCGATGTCCTCGAGTTGAAACCGGAAAAGGTCGATCTGCCGCAAGCGTTCCTGTTCGTGACTCTGGATTTCACGCAGCCGGGTTCGCAAGCCGCTAAGGTGGCGATAAGTCTCGGCGACTTCCTGGCAGAGCTGCCGATTTTCGCCAAAGAGGTCGAGAAATTCCAGATGATAGCGAGGCTGGAGGAGAAGCTGTTGATCGTGCTGTCCGTGAATGTCGACGAGAAGAGCCCCCACTTCGGAGAGCAGGCTGAGAGTGGAAAGCCGCCCGTTGATGAAGATCTTGTTGGTACCTCCGGCCGAAATTTCTCTCCGGATAATGAGCTGGCCTTCCTGCTCGAGGGATGCCGAATCGAGAGCAGCCAGTCTGGTCAGAGCGGGGTGCTCCGCAGTTAGAGCGAAGATGCCTTCCACGCGCGCAGTATCAGACCCCTGGCGTATCATCTCCTGCGAAGCGCGCGATCCAGTGAGAAGGGCTACAGCATCGACAATGATCGATTTTCCGGAGCCGGTCTCACCGGTAATTAAATTGAGGCCGGGACGGAATTCGACCTCGAGGTGATCAATTAGTGCGAAATTATCGATAGAAATGAAACTGAGCATGAACTTTCGTTCGCCTCCCGCATCGAAGTGGGCAGACATCATTATATGCAGAGCGGATGATATGTAGACCAATCGGAGGGTCGCTCGCATCGTATCGAGAGGCCGGGTCCGATACAATGATCCCCATTAATCGGCCCAAAGCGAAGAGGATAAACGATGTGGGTGAGATCGAATCCAGAATTGGGGAGGTTATAGAATTTGTTGAGTTCGCATTTATTTCTAGCTCAGGAGAGCTTCGGAAGTTTCTGGTCGTTGATACTCCACAGCGGCCCCGTGGCTCTTGCGGTGTTGTTGATTCTTCTTTTCTTCTCTATTTTCTCCTGGGCGGTGATCTTGAAGAAGATTCGTGTCTACCGAGAGGTGGAGCAGCAGTCTCAGGAGTTTCAGGAGGAATTTCGGAGACGAAACAGTCTGTCCGAAATCTACCGGGAGTGTGAACGCTATCCGATGTCGCCTCTGGCCGGAATTTACCGCAGCGGCTATGAAGAGCTGAATCATCGCATCCATTCTGCGCGGCAGCGCGGCGAAACGGATGAGGTGCAAGGCGAGGTGATTCTTCGAAGCATGGAAAGCCTGCGGCGAACATTACAGAAAGCAGCCAGCGCCGAGATGATGACCCTTGAAAGTTCGCTGAGTTGGCTGGCAACCACCGGCGCCGTAACACCATTTATCGGGTTGTTCGGCACAGTGGTCGGGATCATCAATGCCTTCCAGGGACTGGGAGCCGGTGGACCCAGTACCATTCAGGCGGTTGCTCCCGGCATCAGTGAGGCTCTGGTCGCTACGGCGGCGGGACTTTTTGCTGCGATACCCGCGGTAATCGGCTACAACCACTTCATCGCTCGCCTGCGACAGTTCGGTGCCGAGATGGATGACTTTTCAGCTGAGTTCATGAACCTCATCGAGAGGAGTTTCACCTGAAGCCGGGTGGAGGATAGGTTATGGCATTCAGTATGGGTGAAGATAGAACTCAGCCGTCGATGTCTGAGATCAATGTGACGCCTCTGGTGGACGTCGTCCTGGTTCTGCTGATTATCTTCATGGTAACGGCACCGATCCTGCAGACCGGAATCGAGGTGCAGTTGCCGCAGACAAGAACGGTTGCCAATGTCGATCCCGAACAACGGGCGGTGATCACCATCAGCCGGGATGAACGTCTCTTCTATCGCTCGGATGAGGTTAACTTCAATGAACTGACTTCCCTGCTCCAGCGTGATATCGGAGACAGCAATCTTCCGATCTTCCTGCAGGCTGACGAGGATGTACGATGGAAGACCATTGTGGCGATAGTGGACGAAGTGAGAGTATCGGGCTATGAACGGATCAACCTGGTGACCCGCCCCTTGAGTGAGAGTCAGGATTAGAAGGACCATGGCCAGGAAACTGATTCACAGTCATATCCAGGAGGGTAACTACCGACGTTCCTTTCTGCTGTCATTGCTGGGTCACCTGGTCATCCTTGCGTTCTTTCTTGTGGGGGTTCAGATTTTCCCTCCTGAAGTCATCCAACTCGGTACCGGAGAAGGTGGCGGGGGTGACAGTGACTTCGTATCGGTTGGGCTGGCGGCCGACCTGGGTGGGGGTGATGCCAGTATGTACAAACCGGCCATCACACCCCGGCCGGAAGTTGCGCCTCCCCCTCCTCCACCCGAGGCTGAACCGGCTGCTCCTGAAGAGGTCGCTGAGAACGTGTTCGAGGAAGCCACCTCCGATGAAAAGGAACCGGAAGAGAAGAAACCAGAACCGGCACCGGAGACCCCACCTCCTCCAGCACCACCGCAGCGGGCTGTGACGCCTCCCCGTTCCACCAGTGAGCAGCAGGCTGAGCAAAAGCCTGGCTTGATTCCTCAAGAGCCTCGGCCGGGTAGTGGCGGGCCATCCGGAAGGAGTGTCGGATCCGGGGCAGGAATGGGCTCCGGTAGAGGATTAAGCGTCGGTTCCGGTACCGGAGCGGGCAACATCGATTCATGGTACATTCGGCAAGTTGAACAGAGAGTGGGACAGAACTGGCTGAATACTTCACTTGGTCAGATATCGCGACGAGTCGAGGCAATCGTCACCTTCGACGTGCGACCCAATGGCCAGATTGCTGCTATCGAATTTAAGAAGCGCAGTGGCATCAGCAGCGTGGACCTGGCGGTCCAGCGTGCGATTCAGGCCAGCAATCCACTGCCTCCACTGCCCTATGAGTTTCGCAATCGAACCGTACGCTTCGAAGCGGTTTTTGAGTATCCTCCACGATAAGGAAAGGTATCTCGATGAAGTTTCTTTTCGCAGTCATTGCTGTTTTGGCGGTTCCGCTTAATCTCCTAGCTCAACAGGCGGATGCCGTGATTTTTCCCCGGCCCACGCCGACCCGGCTGGCGGTCGCTGACTTCACACCGCGAGCAGTAGCAACGACGGAAACGCAGTCGGCGCTGACCGTATTTAACAAGGTGCTGCTCGACGACCTCCAGTTTTCCGCGTTTTTCGAGATCCCCTCCAAGAGCTTTTATCCACTGAAACCCTTGCGGGTCCCGCAGGATGTGGCGTTCGAAAACTGGCAGGTACCTACCCTTGACGTCGATTATCTGGCCTTCGGTAATGTGCAGGTTGATGCCACTGCTACAGTTGTCGAAGCCTATCTTTATGACGTTAAGACCCAGGAGCAGGTTCTTGGGAAACGCTACACCATCGGTGACAGTACCTTAATTCGGCAGGTGGCCCATCAATTTGCCGATCAAGTAGTGCTGCAGTTATCGGCAGGTGCCAGCCAGGGCGTGGCGACCACCCGCATTGCATTTGCTTCGGAAAGGGAAGGCGCCAAGGAAATTTATGTGATGGATTACGACGGGGCCAGCGCGCGTCGCCTCACCTTGAGTGGTGGAATCAACAAGTTTCCAGAGTGGTCTCCGGATAACCTGCGGCTTGCATTCGTCGGCCTCCTGGAAGGCAGTACACGATGGCAACTCTGGATTCAGGGATTGGAAGGCGGCCGCTCCACTATAACGGTCCCCTCATCCTACGTCTCTTCACCCGCGTTTTCACCAGATGGACAGCGCATCGCCTTTTCGGCGAGAACATCAGACAGTCTCGATTCCGACATTTTTGTCTCGGCGCCCGATGGATCCGGTATGAGGAACCTGACGCGGGCGCGTGGAATCGACACGGCTCCTACCTGGAGTCCGACTGGTACCCAGATCGCTTTCATCTCGGACCGGAGCGGTGGCCCCCAATTATGGGTAATGGACGCGGATGGCTCAAATTTACAGCGTCTGGTAACCGAGGGAGGTCATTGTGACAGCCCCAGTTGGTCGCCGGACGGTCGCTTCATTCTCTATTCCTGGCAAGCACCTCGCCAGTGGAAGCACGACATTTACGTGGTCGAAGTCGCTACCGGAAGGATCTTTCAACTCACGTCCGGCCTGGGCAGTAACGAGAGCCCTAGCTGGTCACCCGATGGCCGCCATATTGCCTTTCAGAGCACCCGAACCGGAACAAAGCAGATTTTTATCATGAATGCGGACGGGAAGAACTTAAAACAGATCACGGCCTATGGTATAAACGAGAGTCCTTCGTGGAGCGGCTATCAGTCCTCTAGCACTCCGCAATAGTTTAAAGGGGT
>DATGOF010000259.1:0-5363 GCA_035306285.1 Acidobacteriota bacterium
GAGAAAAAAGCTGGAGAAGTTGACTGAAAATGCTGCAGAATCGATTCATGGTCGGATCCTCCTTGTTGGTGTTTTTGCTTTCACCAATCTTATGAGGTGGATCCGACCTTCATTTCAAATTCCTAATTTGGACAAGAGTGATGTTGCAAACGAATCAGGACTAGCCGTTTTGACGAAGAAGGGGGATGGTTTTCACTGCACACGTCATCTCTCTGGACACATACCGCGATGTGTGGCGGTCGATCCGCTGCGCCCGGAGCTGGTTTATTGCGGTACGACAACACAGGCAGTTTGGTGCAGCGAAGATGCCGGAGAAAACTGGCGCCCGGCAGCTAATGGCATCAGCCATGCGACGGTTCTGGCAGTGGCTGTTAGCCGTCACGAACGCATCGGCGGTCGAGGGGTAGTCTACGCGGGGACCGAACCAAGCGCCGTGTTCCGTTCCGATGATGGGGGCCGGACATGGAGTGAATGCGGCAATCTAATGGATCTGCCTTCATCTAGCGCGTGGAGTTTTCCACCTCGCCCGGAAACACATCATGTGCGCTGGATTCATCTGGACCCGCACAACGAAGGCCATTTGTTTGTTGCTATCGAGGCAGGAGCCCTGATCCGCAGCAAAGATGGCGGGAAGACCTGGATCGATCGGGTTCCGACCGGCCCGTTTGACACTCACCAGATGGCATCCCATCTATCTGCGCCCGGAAGATTCTATTCGGCTGCCGGAGACGGCTACTTTGAAACCACTGACGGTGGCGAGACCTGGCAGCGAATCGAGGAAGGATTGCAGCACAGCTATGTTTGGAGCGTGGTGGTGGACCCAGCTGACCCGGATACACGGGTAATCGCTTCCGCTGCTTCTGCACGAGCAGCTCATGACAAACCTAGTGCCAAATCGTTTATTTACCGCCGGTCTGCAAGTTCGGAGTGGCAGCTGGCCAGAGCGGGCTTGCCAGAATCGACTGGCCGGCGCGCCGCCGTGCTGGCAGCCCATCCCACTGAGCCCGGCACATTCTTCGCTACCTGGGAAAATGACATATTTCTTTCCGAGGACGGGGGAGAAACCTGGCAGCGCTTGGAGGTAACCTGGCCAGAGTCTTTCAAGATCGGGGAGTTCCGGGACCTGGCGCTCCACCATAGACAGAATGTCCCCGAATGCTCATCCGCCCGGCGATTCGGAAGGAAGGCCAGTATTGTCTCTGCAACATTGTATCGGCCCTTCTTTCACAAGGCGACGCGCGGGTACGTTGACACCGACCCGCTCGTGCGCAACCTAACTAACTGGATCTCGGAAACAGAACTTCGCTTCTTCTCTTCTTGAGGGGAAAGCTAATCGTCAGGATAGGAAATAGAATGGTATCGATTTATCTCCAGCTCTCTCAGCCTGACCCGCTTGCCTCCGGGCCACTGAATCTCCACTTCTAACACGCGATCATCATTGCCCAGACCGAAAAAGGCACGGGGATCGTTTTGTGAAAGAAAGGATCCACCGCTAACCAGATAACGATATTGGACACCAGATGGGGTAGTTATCTTGATCGAAACACCATACGGACGTGTAATGGAAAAACCGACCCAGTTGTGATCATTGACGGTGCGGTTCTCCAAAAAAGAAGGCGTGTCATCGATATCTACAATGAAGATGTCCATGTCTCCATCGTTGTCAAAGTCCGCTACCGCTGCACCCCTGCTCAACGCTTCTTTATCGAAACCAGGAATTAGCTGACCCAATTCCTGGAACGTTTGCCCCGTGTGATTGCGGTAAATAAGGTTGCGTTGCAAATAGTTTCCACCAAGAACCTGTGCTACCTGCGGATAAAGGTGCCCGTTGGCGACAAACAGATCCTCCCAACCATCCCGGTCGAAATCGGCAAAGATAGCTCCCCACCCCATAAAAGGAAAACTGGCTTCGGCCAGATTTGTCTGTCGGCTGACGTCAGTGAAAACAAAATTCCCTTCATTGCGGTAGAGAGTGTCGTAGTCATCGGAAAAGTGTGTGACGACCAGGTCTGGACGGCCGTCCCGGTTATAATCACCGACTCCTATGCCCATACCAGCCTGGGCACGGCCGTCCGCCGAGTAAGCCGCTCCGGATGCAAGCCCTATCTCGCTGAAAGTGCCATTGCCGTTGTTACGATACAAGAAGTTGGCCTTCTGATCATTGGCGACATACAGATCCAGAAGGTGGTCTCCATTGAGATCCACGAAAACAGCCGCGAATCCATAAGAATCGAAGAAATCTCTTGCCAGTAAGGCCCGTTCAGTTACATCTTCAAAGGTCCCATCACCCCGGTTCCGAAACAAGAAATCAGGTGCCGGATTCAGCCCC
This sequence comes from Acidobacteriota bacterium, assembly GCA_035306285.1. Taxonomy (GTDB): domain Bacteria; phylum Acidobacteriota; class UBA6911; order RPQK01; family JAPXNP01; genus DATGOF01. Next base: position 2,330 of record DATGOF010000259.1, read on the forward strand.
CCTGGACCACACATCACCTCCACGCCTTTATAGGGACAAGTAGGGGGCGGAGGATTGTCGAGATCAAAATCGATATAGCCGGCAACATATAAATCGACGAATCCATCCCCGTCATAGTCGCCAAACGTGGCTCCCGTACTCCAACCAGTCAGGCCTGACAGACCGGCCTCTTCCGTACAGTCAGCAAATGTTCCGTCACCATTGTTTCTGTAAAGCGTGTCGGGTCCAAGAGAAGTCACAAACAGATCTACCCATCCGTCGTTGTCGTAATCGGCGGCTACTGCTCCCATGGCCCAGCCGCTGGCAGGTCCTCCGACCCCGGCCTGATCGGTCACTTCCCTGAAGCTTCCATCGCCCAGATTTAAGTAGAGACGATTCTTGTAGGATCTGGAATCAAGCTGCTTGAGGGCCGACAAAGTCGCTCCCTGCGCCACGAATAAATCCATCCAGCCGTCGTTGTTGAAATCAAACCACACGCACCCGTTTCCATTTACATCAATGATGTAGCGTTTGAGAGAGTCCCCACTGAAGACCGGGAGATTCATGGGTGTATTCTGGATAGTTTCGACGAAGTGGAAAACACCCCCAGACTCCGTCGCCGCGAGTGGCAACCTCATGGCCAGAAATAATGTGAGCCAACCGCACCAATGCAGGATCCTCATGCTTCCCCTGGATGGATTAAATGAGAATGGACCGAGGCCACTGGGAATTGTCTTCGCGCGAGCTCGCCAACTTCTTTTTCAATTCCGCGCGGGTCGGCTGAATATTTCCCTGCGAATCGACAGCGCGAGACACGAGAGTGTGAGGACCAGGTGTAGCGTCTTCCCAGTCGCAGGACCAGAGAAGCCACTCAAACTCGCTTCCTCGATACTGGATTGTGGTAGGTCTCCATTCTCCCGCATCAATCTGAATTTCAACCCGTTCGATTGGGGCTGTTCCTCCCCACGCCGCCCCTCTAATTCGGTAGACTGTTTCGCTGCCCTTGTCGAAACGGGTCACTCGCGCCACCACGGATTTCAGATTGTTTCTCGAAATCGAGGTATCCAGCCAGATGGTGTCCTCCGGCGTTGGGAGGGCATGGAGACTGTGGTAGTTCCGAGCCATATGTTGGCCTTCGTAGCGGCGATCGATTACTTCGATCCGAGTTAACCACTTCACGTTCGCCATTCCGTACCACCCCGGCAAGATCAGTCTCAACGGGGCACCGTGTTGGGCGGGAAGAGGTTCGCCATTCATCTCGAAGGCCAGGAGCGCTTCCGACTGTAGCGCATCCTGCACGAAAATGCTTCGCCCATAAGGCACAGTGTAGTAGACATCACCTGCCTGCCATTTCATTTCTCGAGTCTTGTCCAGTGCGAAGAACACCACCTCACGGGCCTCCGGAAGGATACCGCACTCCTGCAACAGCGATGAGAGGTTGATTCCAGTCCAGGTGGCATTGCTCACCAGCCCATTCATAATCTGTGGATGATTGGAATTTCCGGAGCACTCAATGGTCGCACCCACTGTGACCCGGTTAGGGCGCTCCTTCAAGTCCTGAAGCGAAAACTCTGCCGGCCGTTCTACCAGGCCCCCTATTCGAAGGCGCCATCGATCAGGATCAGCGTACATAGTCTCGGTGTGATGAAAGACGAAGAATTGATCATTAGGAGTGTACCCGGAGGTCAATTGTCTCAAGTCCAGGCACTTCACCATTGGATTATCCGCCTGGGCGTCAATCCGGAACGCATCTGTGTAATCTGTAAACTCCACCACCTCCTCGCCTTCCTCCAGTGCCCAGAGGCGCTCGAGAATGGGGGAGAGAGTGAATCCGGCGGTTGCCAGAGTTCCCCGTATAAGTAAGTTGCGACGATCAATTCGGTCGGTCACGACAGTGGTTCTCCTTGGTAGAAGATGACCAGAAGGCCAACGAATCTCCGGGCCTTATTCGGGTAGCTCGATCGAAAAATTGGCCCGAGGGCAATTTTAATGATCCCGCTCCATTAATCCTGCCCCTTTTTGTTCCTCAAGGAAAGTCAACTCCTCGCGCAGTTTGTGAACCGGCCCAGCATTCAGCACCTCTTAGCCAGTTGACATCGTAATATTCACATATTTATGATTTCAGCAACGCGCGGAAAATTGGTCAAGGAGGTCCTCCGGCCAAACGAATCCAGTACTGTCGCTGAGATGGTGGCTAGAGTGTCCTAGTTCCCCGGGTCGTCTATGGGGATCTTACGAAACGGGTTGAAGAACCCTTGGTGTCATACAGCTGTGGAGAAATCCGTAATCGGTTTTAATCAACCCTGAACAGTCCGTCCTAAGAGATGGTGTGGTCTCAAGGCCGCAAGAACTTTCAGCTCGGGCTGTTGGAGCTAGGGAGGAGATAGTATGGCTTTTGGAATTCTCTCTTGGGGTCTTCCTTTCAGGATGGCAACCCTGATCATCGCCCTGATCTTTGCCTCCGCTTTGCCCAATTTGTGTCATGCACAAGTGCTTTATGGCTCGATGGTGGGTAACGTGAAGGACGAGACCGGAGGAGCAATTCCGGGTGCCGACGTCACCATAATTAATAACGATACGAATCTCACACGCCACGGGGTGACCAACGAAGTAGGACTTTACAACTTCCCCACGGTGCCTTCAGGAACCTACACCCTCAGGGTGAGCATGCCAGGCTTTCGAGACTACGTGAAAGCCAACATTGTCGTTACGGTTAACAGTACGACTCGGGCCGACGCTGTCTTGAGTGTGGGCGAAGTTACGGATGAAGTTGTGGTCACGTCCGAGGCCACAGAGCTCCTCCAGACGGACCGCGCCGAGGTTCACCATGAGGTGACTCGAAAACAGATCGAGAACCTACCGGTTCCGGTCGGGCGAAATTACCAGAACCTATTTGAAACGATTCCGGGATTTGAAATGGTCGGGTCGTCTCGGGGTGGGCGCATGGGTGGCTGCAATCCTTCCCAATCCAGGCACTTCAACGTAAACGGCACGACCCGATCTACTACCAGCACCAACATCGATGGAGCTCCGACTGCACACATCTGGAATGTAG
>DATGOF010000260.1:0-2354 GCA_035306285.1 Acidobacteriota bacterium
AAAGGAATTCGGAGTAGCTCGTGAGATTGGAACAACGCTATCCGAAGAAGCAGAAAAAGAAAAGCCAACGAAGCCACCGACTGCGCGATGACAAGAGAGTCACGAATACCGGTAAATCGCCGTAGAAGGGAATAGACACCCCAGGAGCAGTTGAACACGATCCCCGACAGAACTACGTACGGCAGCAGGAGAAAGAGTTGCTGTTGGAAAGGATCAGGCAAGGGCAGAGTCTCGAAGCGCACGAGATAAGCACCCGAGAAGGCCAGCGCGATCAGGATTCCATCGATGATAATTTCCGAGGCAACGCTATGACTTTCCTCTTTCTTGTTCCGCTCCTGAAGGTTCTCAATCAACAGGCCGGTCGCGACGATCACAACGCTGATTGCCCATGCCACTACCCATGTGAGGCGGGGAAAATGTGAATTTTCAATTGGAAGGAGCCTGTAGAGAAGGATGGCGGGAAAGAAAATTGAGTAGGGAAGCAGAGTGAAGAACAGCTTCCGGCTTTTCTGCTTTCTCGACCGGCTGAAAATTTCGAATCCTCCAAACACCGCCAGTCCGAGAATTGTAGTCGGCATGAGTGAACCTGTGAAAGCCTCTAGCGAGGCATTCACATACGTCCAGTAGGTCTGAGGCGTCACCGCGCCTTCTACAGAAGTCATCCAGAGAAACCGAATGATGAGGGCCGAGATGAGGGCGATCCAAACGACTCCCAGCCTCTGGCCAACACCGGAAAAAAATGACCACAGGGAGAAGAGTCGTTCACCAGATACTTCCGACCGTAAAGATTGGTGCGCTTGCGAACTCTCGGTCGCGAGAGAACGCACGCGACTCTCAATCCAGAGAGTCAGCCCCCAGATGGCGCAGCATGGCAAAACAACAGCCGCCCCCATGATCGTCTCCCCTCGCCTGGCTCCCAGCAGCCACAGTATGGCACCTGCGGAACTGACAATAGCGGCAGTTCCATAGATGAGCGTGACAATACGATGGGAGTATCCGGCTGCGGCCATCCTTTGATAGAGGTGGGTACGATGCGCCTGTAAGAGGTTTTCCCCCCGCCAAAGACGCCGCAGAAGAGTCCAAGAGGTATCGAACAGAAGAGGGGCTAGAAAGACAGCGCCGGCCACCAGAAGACGCTCATCCAATTGAGCTGTCATGAGAGCCATTATTGAAAAGGTGTATCCAAGAAATACACTTCCGACGTCACCCATGAAGATTCTCGCTGGTGGCCAGTTGTGGACCAGGAAACCCAGCGACGCGCAGGCCACCAGCAAAGCCGCAAAGGAGAGCCCATGTAACCCTAGCAGCCAGCAGGTGCTGGCCCAGGCCAGGCCGATCACTACCGCTTGCGTGCCGGCCATACCGTCAACTCCGTCCATGAAGTTGTACGCGTTGGTGACCCCAACAACCCAAAGAATACCCAAAGGAAGGGCCAGATAGCCGGTATCGATCGAACCACCCCAAGGCAACGCCAGCCACTCTATTGTTCCAATGAAAAGTGAAACCAGGATCGCTGCCACAAGATGAAAGGCCAGTCGAATCGAGCGCGACGTCGAGTACAGATCATCTACGAAGCTGATGCTGCCGACCAGGAGTGCCCCGACCAAATAAGGCACTAGCTCGGAAGTATAGAATGCGCTCTGAAACAGCCAGTAGCTGGCCAAACCAACCAGAGTGATACCAGAGATGGCCAATCCGCCTGCTACCGGTGTAGGTGTTGAATGGGAGCTGCGTTCGTTGGGTATGTCGAGAATGTGGGCACGACGTGCCCACCCATAGACGGCGGAAACGGCAAAGAAGGAAAAAACACCCGCTAAAAGAAGCCAGCCGATAATCATGCAGTCTCGCGTTGTCTGCTGTGCTGAATCCGCCAGAGAAGCTGTATCTCCTCCCAGACTCCCTGTCGAAAAGAACGAGGCTGGTAGCCAAAGTCGTTTTGAGCCGGTTGCAAACTGTAGACCTTGTGCTCGTTCAGGCGTTGCACTTGTTCCGAACTCACAGGTACCGGAATGCCCAAGCGCTCAAGGGCTCTCAGACCCCAAACCACAGGCGGTGCCGGGAGATGGATCTTTGAGATTCTTCGACTCAGATACCGAGCAATCAAATCGACTATCTCATTGAAGGTAAGGATCTGTCCTCCGGGCAGATTGTAATCACGGATTGACGTACCGTCATTGTCGATCACTTGCACCACTGCGCGGGCCAGATCATCCACAAACACTGGCTGCAGTAAGAAGGCTCCGCTCCCAGGGACGGCCACCCAGGATCTTTTCATTAAGTATGTAATCAGTCGAGAAATATTGCGGTCTCCGGGAGCCCCGTAGATCATGGTCGGACGGAGAATGGTCCATGCC
>DATGOF010000261.1:0-2733 GCA_035306285.1 Acidobacteriota bacterium
TCAAATGACGGAGTCAAAGTCTGGCATAACGGAAACCTCGTTTGGGAAAACGATGTCGAGCGGCCGGCTGTCGTTTACAATGATATGGTCACCCTTCAGCTGCAGCCGGGTAGCAATCACTTCCTTATTCGAGTCCAGAACCGTACAGGGGACAGCGGTCTTTATGTGAACTACAAGGCACTCGAACCTGTGGCCGTTCATCTTCCCGAGAAGATGGAAGGCAATCTGCTTGCCGAGCGTGTCGCGGATGGGCGTGAATCGACGTCCTCAACAGACCTACCCGAGGCTTTTCAGGAGGTGAACTGGGAACGTCTAGCGACTCAGGGAAATGCAGAGAGAGGTCAAGAGCTCTTTGAAAGCTTGGCTTGTGGGCGCTGTCATAGTCTTACCTCAGAGAGCGTGGCGAGTGTCGGTCCAAGCCTGGCCGGGGCGGGAAAGCGCTTTAGCACAATTCAATTGGCGGAATCCATCCTGTTGCCGAGTCGTCGAGTTTCTCCACTCTTTCGTCAAACCCGACTTAAAACGCGAAGCGGAGAGGAAGTAAGCGGGCTGGTTGTGGCGGAGACTGCCGATCAGATTGTACTGGTTGTTCCTGATACCAGCCGCAAGACAATCGCAAAAGAAGAGGTTATCGATCGTAAGACTACGGAGCTTTCCCCCATGCCTGACGGCTTGATCGCCACACCACAGGAACTCAGTGACATCGTGGCTTATCTCCTTGAATTTAGAGATTAGAGACCTCTTCGGACAGCCTTTTCATCAGCAGTAAGACACATGAATATTGAGAAAAACTCGGAAGGCAAAAAGCAAACTGCAACTGCTTGGGTTGCTGTAGTAATTCTGTCGTTGGCGATACTAATTGGCTTCCTGTCAGTAGAGAGAAATCTTTTAGGTAGACAGGAGCAACCGCAATCTCCCTCGACGCAGTCGCGAGAAAAGCTGGAAAACCTCGTAAAGAGTCTTCGGGGACTGAGCGGCAATGAGGGGGAGGTATTGGCTGTTATACTCTCGGATAAAAACTGGAGCGAGGAGCGACCGGGAGATGCTGAACTCATTGAGATGCTCACTGCCATTTCGATGCGAGACAATGATCCGGAAGAGGTTCATCATCTCTTAAGTTTGATTGAGGACAAAGCCCAACAACCGGGCTGGAAGCGACTGGCTTTTTTAAGGGGTATCGAGCAGGCACTAGCAGACACCACGAAGGGCAACGAATCTGGAGCGAGTGGGGGAGCGCACCCGTCCGTTCTTTCCCCAGAGTTATTCTCGAGTCTCAGCCAATCATCCGACCGGGAAGTCGCCGGCTACGCGTCTTTAATACGAGACCGGCTTCAAGGCAGTCGAGTTTCCTCAGATGCCCAAGAGCCGATTCGACCTCTGACGGAAGAAGAACAGCGGCGATTTGAGGTCGGTGAACGCGAGTTTAAGGCGATCTGTGCGGGTTGTCACCTCGAGAGCGGCAAGGGAATGGCTGGTTTTGCTCCTCCACTGGTCAACTCGACATGGGTGAATGGACCTCCAAAGTTTCTGGCCATGATCGTTTTGCAGGGTAAGGAAGGCACCCCCGGTTATCCTTCCATGCCCCCCTTGCGAGGGCTGAACGACGAACGGATAGCGGCAATCCTCACCTATATCCGCCGGGAGTGGGGGCATCAGGCCAGTCCAGTCTCTCCGAGTCTGGTAACCGAGGTCCGGAAGGCGACAGAAGGCCGCGCTCAGGCCTGGCGCGAAAGGGAACTGGAAAAGCTACTTAAGGAAGGATCCAGCCGTTAGGAGCTCGACATTAACTCCTCTCCGGATATTGACCCTGCTTCGGTTGCGGCCTCCGGGGAGCTGACGCTCGCTTCAGCTTTGTTCACCTTGCGCTTCCAGCGCTCGGTAATCTCTGGGACCGCGGGCATCCTTTCCCGCCCGATGCTTGTGCGACAGCAGTAGGACAGGCATCTTGCCTGTTACGTACCGACAGGCGTCCCCGCCCTGTCGGAGGTTTGGTCCACGCGTTATTCGACGGGAAAGGATGCCCGTCGAAACTCGACAGCCAAAATGGCCGTCCTACTGTCCGCAGGTGTCCCTACCTGGCTGTGGTCTTTTCTGTAACGATAGAAGCGCTGGGGAGCAGAGAGCATGTCCACATGGCAAGGCATGAAATTGTGCCGCCCCTACAGGGCGGAATGTTTTATTAGAGGTCTTATACCTGGGGCGGCGCCTGACGGCTTGCCCCAGGCTATTGAATTATCCTGCGCCTTCAGCGCAGATCTTCCCGCATGTCCCGGACGCCTCGTGGGAACGCGGGCGTCCTCGCCCGCCCAATGCTCGTGCGACAGCAGTAGGACAGGCATCCTTGCCTGTCAAGTTCCGACAGGCGTCCCCGCCTGTCGGCATCCACTCGGTTCGGTCTTCCGGCGGGCAAGGATGCCCGTCGAGACTCGACAGCCAAGATGGGCCGCCTACTATGGGACAGCCTTGCGTTAACTTTGCTTTGATCCGCGCCGTTGCAGGGCTGAAGCTTGCTCCGCCTCGGCTCGTGGCAAGCACGAGAGCCTCGACGCACGCCTCCGATAATGGGATTATTCTTGAACGCCGGTTCGATAGCCGAAAAGTCGGTTCTGCCAAAAAGTCGGTTCTGAATGTGGCACAAAATGTATGCCGCCGGGGGAAAACAGAGGAAAAGGGAACTAATCTTGCAGTGTTACGTGCAGGATTTTCGAAACCAGGTAAAGACGAAGCTGCGGC
>DATGOF010000262.1:0-5236 GCA_035306285.1 Acidobacteriota bacterium
CGGAACCGAATTGCTGGAACAGCTTTAATGATACAGGCTCGAGTTATGAATCTATTGCTGTCAGATCAGTTTGCTGAAGATATCATCTGTTTTCATCGCGAGGCGTTTGCCTTTTTCCTGGAGCGAGAGCTCCTGAGAGCCCAGCGATACTCTTCCTTCCTGACACATGTCCTGTTTCACATCGACGATCGCCTGGGCGATCCGGACGATGTTGAATTGCTGGCCGGTTGCATCCATGAAAATCTCCGGCACACCGACATCCTGGGAAGCCTCGATCGTGAGACCCTGGCGGTCTTGCTGCTGAACTGCAAAGCTGGAAATGCGGAACAGGTCATCCAGAGGTTGAAAGTCGAGTTCTCGGCGCGAACTGCCGGCTTGAAAACCCCTCGAGTACGCGTCTCCAGTGTGGTCTTCCCGACGGAAGCCAATTCTCCGGAGGCGGTCCTGCGCCTGGCAATAGACCGGCTCCATCGTCCTAACGGCGAATCGCTCTTCCTCCATTGATCCGTTTCGCTCGGCCCGCGGGCGTTTCTCCAAGGGCCGAGGCTTGACGGCCCCAGGGTTAGCTCCCCTGCCTTCGAAGAGCCTCCACAGTGGCGCGCTTCCGTCGCTAGGGAATCTACTTCCCACGTTGGGAATCTTTTTTTATAAAATCGATTTCTCCCTCCAATCGCCAATATCTTCTTTAAACGCTTTATAGATAAGGGCTTATTTGGGTGAATGCAGGTCTGGCATCAAAGATGCTTGTGACCTGCGACGTGATACAAGGTGCTTTCTCCAGTTGGCCCACAGGCTTGTCGGAAGGAACCAAATGGCAGTCGCTTTTTTCCTTCCGCTCGAGCCGCAGGGAGAGCGCTGAAAAACAGTCACGGATGTTTCCAAACGCGTCCCCAAGGGTAACTGAATGGTCAGAAGCGTTTATGTAGGCTCCGCTACGAAAGATGTGACTCAAGCTCAAGTAACTGGAATCAACAGGCTGAAAATGAATGTAGAGGACAAAGAAGAAATCATTCATTGCCCGAGTCGGGCTATGGAAACGATATATGCCATCGCTCAGCGGGTAGCACCCACCGATCTGAGTGTGTTAATTACCGGGGAAAGCGGAGTCGGTAAAGAAGTTATCGCCCAGCAGATCTATCGATGTTCGACTCGACGCGAGAGTCCCTTTATCAAAATTAATTCCGCGGCTCTGCCCGATGAACTGATTGAAAGCGAGCTCTTCGGCTACCAGAGAGGAGCTTTCACCGGGGCAGACACCAGAAAGATTGGCCGCATTCAGGCCGCACACAAAGGGACCATCTTCTTCGATGAAATTGGAGAGCTGAACCCCGAGTCTCAGACCAAGTTGCTGCAAATCATCCAGGACCGTGAATTCACGCCGCTTGGAATGAATGAAGCGCTCCAGATCGATATCCGGGTCCTCGCGGCGACCAATCGCGACCTGCTAAAGGCCGTCGAGGAAGGAACATTCAGGGACGATCTTTACCATCGGCTCAACGTTGTGCACATCCGGATACCACCTCTTCGCGAGCGTATCGAAGATATCCCGGTACTATGGGATTACTTTACCCAGAAGTATAGCAGTGAGTTCCGAAGGAAGTTTGATGGACTGCTGACGCCGGAACAACAAGCTCTCATGGTCACCTATACCTGGCCGGGGAACGTCCGGGAGCTCGAGAACTTCGTCAAGAATGTTGTCCTTTTCCGTGATGTGAAAGCGAAGTTTGCCGATCTAAAAAGACGTCTGGAGAACATGACCCTGGAGTTGGATGACAGCCCTTCTCTCCTCGACGTTTCCAAGATGGTGGAAGAACGCGTGGAACGGCAAGTAATTAGCACGGTCTTAAAACAAAACGGATGGAATCGGAAGAAAACAGCGGAAGCTCTCCAAATTAGTTATCGCTCCCTGCTGGGTAAGATCAAAAAACTAGGCATTCAGTAAGAGACCACAGAACTAAATTGACTTAGGGAATAGTCCCATGAAAAAACTATGCTTTCGATACTCAACACTTTTGCTGGCATCCTTGATTTTCTGTGTTGCCAGTTCGGCCGGCAGCTTAATGGCAGAGGGCCGGGTTTCACCGAGTGCCTCTTCGCCGGAACCCGACCAGTTTGAAGAACTTCCGCCTTATGTGATTCAGCCCAACGATGTGCTGGAAATCTTTGTCTGGAAGGAACCGGAACTATCCAGAAAAGTGCTGGTCCGGCCCGACGGCAGGATCTCGTTCCCTCTGGCTCAGGACTTTCACGCTGCCGGTTTAACGCCGGAAGAGCTGACCAAGCGCGTGGAGGAGCTCCTTAAAGATTACATCGAGACCCCTATGGTGACGGTCATCGTCGACCAGATCCAACACTATCGCATCTACGTCACCGGGAACGTAAAGAACCCAGGGAGCTTCACGATGGAAGAACCGATCACGGTGTTACAGGCCTTGAGTCTGGCAGGAAGCTTCGGTGACTTTGCCGATACGTCGAAAGTCCAGATTGTCCGCGTCGTCGATGGAGAGAACCAGTTCATTCGATTCAACTACAAGGAATTCATCGAGGGTAAGAATACCGATCAGAATATCCACCTCGAATCGGGTGATGTCGTCGTGGTGCCCTAGAAGGAATGCAACCTTACCCCTTTCGTAAGCGAACCAACAGGAAGAACAGGACAGAAACAGTGGCCAACAATCCATTCCAAATCGAACCCGGTCGATATCGCAACCCTGCCGCGTTACTGCCAGTCGACTCCGACAAACGAGTGCGCGACTTGTTCCTTTCACGCATCCATAAGCTCCGCCAGGTAGCCCTCGCTGTCCTGCTAATGTTGGGTGTTTTCGGCGGGACCGCTTTGGCGGAAAGAATCTACACGGTGAGCAGCGAGATCGATCTCGTTGGGGCGGTCGACGATAACCCGCAAGTGAGCGGGCTGGGACTCTTCAACCAGGAAGAGGACTACATCACCTCCTATGGTGTGTATCCGTCCATTCGTCTAAACTCCGAAGGACCTAACACCGAATATCAGCTCTACTACGTTTTCGGCCTGAACCGCATGGATACGTCCCTGGACCTTGACTCCGAGTCGCACGAGGCCGGGGCGTTGCTTCGAGGTAATTTGAGCCGTAACGTCAGCCTCCGGATTACCGAGCGATTTAGAAAATCGCCGGATTTTGGAACATTCAGCTTCTTTCGAGGAATCGTGTTCACCCCGGAAGGGATGTTCTTCGACTACGAAAATGTAGCGCTGCGGCGGGACAGTTACCACAACGACACCACCGCTATGATCGGTTATCGGTTCGGTCCACGTTCGACCCTCTCATTTGGAGGTGGTACTTCGGTGCGAAACTTTGAAGCCGATCCTCTTTTCGCCCGTCGTTACCCCAATCAAAACCAGTACAACGGCACCATTAAACTGACTCGTGATCTGAATGCGCGGACCGGCTGGTCTATTGGATACAACATGACCCATCATGATTTCCGGCAGGTTTATTCCGACGCACGGGTCCATGACGCGACAATTGGATTGAACCACCAGATCAGCAGAACAGCCGCTCTGACCATGGAGGCGGGACCCTCTTATACCGAATTTCTCGGTGATACGACCGAATCTAGCAGCTACACCGGGTATAACGCCCGCTTAAATGTCACGAAATCGTTTGAGGACGAGGAAATCTCGCTTTCTTACCGGCGCCGCAGCGGTGCCGGCGTAGGATTCGGTGGCCTCTCGAGAACCCAGGAAGTGGCTTTTCACTTCATGCGCCCACTTGGAAGAAGTACATTGATCAATTTCGGGGCTACCCTTTTTGATACTGACCGCGTTTTTGAGAATCCCTACGAGACCCGCGGACTGCGGACGTCTCTGGTGTGGTCTTATTTGATATCTCCAAATTGGAAAATCAACGTGGGCGCCAGCTACGTCTCCCAGGACAGCCCAAACATCGAATCCGATTTGCCCTCATTTCTCGACCTGGAAAGACGTAGAGTCTACGTTTCGTTGACATTTGTGCTCCCGAACATGTGGAGATTCTCACGATGAAGAAATTTAGTTTGACTGAACCTCAGGACTATCTGGCGCTGGCGGCCAGAAGAAAGTGGTGGATCCTGACAGTAGCCCTCGTCCTTTCAACTGCCACCAGCGTGATCGCATTAATGCTGCCCAGCTTCTACGAATCGGAGACACTCATCCTGGTGCAGCCCCGCGACATCCCTGAAGATGTCGTACGCGATTTCGTGACTGCCGATACGCAGCAGCGGTTGATTGCCATCCAGGAGACAGTCCTGAGTCGAACCAACCTCTTACGGATCATTAACGAGTTTAAGGACGGGTTTTATTCGATTCGCCATCTCTCTCCACCCGACCAGGTGGAGCGCCTGCGAAATCGAATCAGCATTGAAATTACCACTGATCGGCAATCTCGCTCCACCGTCGTGCCCTATTTCAGGATCGCGTACCAGGACCGTGATCCCGAGATGGCACAAAAGATTACTGCCCGTCTGGCGTCCCTCTTTATCGAATATGACACCCGCACCCGGGAGACCCAGGTATTCGGGACTGCCGAGTTCTTGCGTAACGAGCTGGATAAAGTTGCTGCTGAGCTTCAAGAGGCCGAACAGGAGCTGGCCAGGGTCAAACGTCAATATCAGTACGAACTGCCCGACCAGTTGGACGCCAACCTGAGGACTCTGGACCGCCTCCAGGAACAACTGAAGACCAACCTGGAAGCGCACGACCGTTACCTGGCCCTCAAGCTCGACCTGGAACGCCAGCTAACCGAAACCCCGGAGTACCTGAGCCGCGAAGTCCAACGCCAGAGACAGGCTCCTCCGCCCCCGGCAGTACAGGAATACCTGCAAAAGTCCAGGCAGCTGAAAGAGCTGAGAACCCGGTATACCGACCGGCATCCCGACGTGGTTCGCCTGGAAAGCGAGCTGGCAACGTTAGGAGAGGTTGTCTCAGAAGAGGATCTGGAGCGTGCGCTTCGCAATGATGTGGAGACGTCGGAGACAGAACGGGAGGTCAATCCGGTTTATTCGCAATTGTCCTCACAACTCAACCAGGTGGAGGCCGAGCTCAAGATCCTCAAGGAGAGCCGCGACTGGATTGAGAGGCAAATCGGTCTGCACAATGACCGAGTCCAGAATACACCCGTACGAGAAAGAGAGATTGCCAGCATCCAGCGGCGCTATGACGACCTGAGCGATGAATACAATTCTCTGAAAGTAAAGTTGAGCCAGGCTGAGCTCGCACAGA
>DATGOF010000263.1:0-2493 GCA_035306285.1 Acidobacteriota bacterium
GGATCTTCAGCAGTTGTTTCCACAGTCTTTGTGGAGGACGATCAATCCGGTGCTTGTGCGTTTTGGGAAGACTCACACACGAAAGGAAAAAGAGGCCATCCTCAACCGACTTCGTGAAAAGAGGAAAGAAAGAGCATCATAAAACTGTCGCGGCACTAAGCCACTAACGCATGCATGGTACCCCTCACACGCAGATGAGGTACCATATCAAGTGCAAAATTTTCAGTAAGAAGAATGAAGAATATAAGGAGGCGTGTGGAGTGAAACCTAAAAATCTTGCGAGGATCGGGCGACGAGAGTTTCTTTCCCGGGCTGGAAGTGCTGCGGGTGTGGGAGTTATGGTCATGAATTCTTCGCTGGTACGCGGTACCCAGGCCAACTCAGCGGTTAGGATCGGACTGCTCGGTTGCGGGGGAAGAGGAACTTCGGTTGCCAGAGGTTTTGTTAACAACGCCTCGGCCCGCGTTGTTGCTCTGGCTGATCTATTCGAGGGACAGCTTACCAAAGCCCAGGACGTCTTCAACCGGCTGGCCGAAGATAGGGGGCGCCCGCGGATCGCTAACAACCAGATTTTTTCGGGTCCTGAAGCCGATCATCTGATCAGCCAGTCGTCTGAAGTTGACGCCGTTATCATTGCAACTCCGGCCTATTTCCATCCCGAGCACCTTGACGCAGTGGTTTCTGCCGGCAAGCACGTGTACTGTGAGAAACCTGTGGCAGTCGACGTGGCGGGATGCAAGAAAGTCTTAGAAATCGGCCAAAAGGCGCAGAATAAACAAACTCTTCACGTCGGATTCCAGATTCGCAACGCACCTCCTTTTGTGGAACTCGTGCGGAGAATTCACAATGGTGCACTCGGCACGATCGCTTCCGGGGAGGCCTACTATTTTGGGACCACCATTAACCGGCCCGACTGGCCTGGTGCAACAGCGGAAGAGCGCAGGCTTCGTAACTGGATCTACGACCGAGTCCTCTCCGGCGATATCATCGTTGAACAAAATATTCATGCTATCGATATCTGTAATTGGATTCTCCGGGCTCACCCGATAGCTGCGTCGGGAGCTGGCGGACGTAAGGTTCGAAATGATCATGGTGACTGCTATGACCATTTCAACGTTGTCTACACCTATCCAAACGATGTCCACGTAAGTTTCAGTTCTACCCAGTTCAATAAGGGGTGGTGGGGCGTGAATGAGCGATTCTTCGGCAGCAAAGGCGTTTCCCAGTCGCCTTATTCCGGTCCGCTCGGCATCTGGGGTGATGAGCCGTGGCAAGCGGATGGGCAGGCTTCCAATCAGGGGGAGTTCTCCGCCTCCGGTGAGTTTCAAAATAATCTGGCGGAGGCCGATGCGGAGAAGCAGCGAGCCTTCGTTCGCAGCATCACAAGCGGTGCTCACGAGAATCAAGCTAAAGGAGGTGTCGAATCTGCACTGAGCGCCATATTAGGCAGGGAGGCAGCCTACCAGGGAAGGAAGCTCACCTGGGAAGAGCTTCTGGCTTCTGATCAGACCTACGATGCCGGTTTGAACTTACAGGCCATCGTATCCTGAAAAAGGGGATTAATATGTCGACTTCAAGGTTGTTGGTAGCAAGTGTCAGTTTCGTTCTTGGCTTATCGTTACAGGCTTTTGGCGCCAGCAGCCCGCCTGCAGAATCCTCTTCCGGAACGTGGCGATTTGATATCGCAAACATGAATCGTGAAGTTGATCCGGGCGAGGATTTTTTCGAGTTCGCTAACGGAGGTTGGCGGAAGCAGAATCCGATTCCTGACGAAGAGGCGCGATGGGGAACATTCTCTGTCTTGAGAGAGCGTAATCTGTCTCTTCTCCGAGAGATCATGGAAGAGATGTCCTCAACAGAAGCCAAACCGGGGAGCATCGAGCAAAAGATTGGGGACTTTTACCGTAGCGGCATGGATGTCGAACAGATCAATCAAGCCGGGATCGATCTTTTGCGTTCGGAACTGAGAAAGATCGACGAGGTCTCCAATTTGGAGGAGTTGCAGGCTGTAATAGCCGGTCTCCAAAGAATGGGTGTACCTGCTCCCTTCTACTTTGGCCAAATGCAGGATTTCAAAGACAGTACTCAGGTCATTGCGGTCGCCTATCAGGCTGGTCTCGGGTTGCCGGATCGAGACTACTATCTCAGGAAGGATGAAGCTTTCGAAAAGATTCGCACTGAGTATGCTGCGCATGTGAGCCGGGTGCTGCAGCTGGTTGGAATGACTCCTGATCGTGCAGATTCGTCTGCCCGGACCATCATGAGAATGGAAACTGAACTGTCCGAAGCGTCGATGACCAGGATCGAGCGGCGAGATCCGCAAGCCATCTACAATCCAATGACCCTGGAGGAAGCCGGATCCCTCATGCCTTCGTTCGTCTGGCCGCGCTATCTGGAGCTTGTAGGCACCCCTTCCTTGGATCGGTTCAATGTGGCGATGCCTGACTTCTTCCGTGAAGTCAACCGGCAGTTGGAAGAGACATCACTGGAAGA
>DATGOF010000264.1:0-14210 GCA_035306285.1 Acidobacteriota bacterium
TGAAGGCGTAGTGGGAATCTTTTACTTTAGAAAACGAGTGGAGACTTCGAAGACGATCAATGAGACGACCAGTGAGGAGATGATGATGGCGGAGAATTCAGTGAAACTTCCTCTCCAGAGCGTTAGCATGAAAACGCCGATAAAGCCCAGCAGGTAACTGAGTCTGATTCCCCACAACTGTACGTCGGAGCCGCGCGGATACTTCAGCATGAACAGAAGGAAGCCGAACGATGCCATGGTAAAGAAGAATAGTGCGGCTAATCTCAACAAATTTTCGGCTTCCAGCATCAATCAACCCGAAGTTGCCTGCAGATCACTCCTGCCTCTTTCAAAAGGGCGAATGAAGTTTCATTCAAGGGGTAATCCATATTGTAGACTACCTCGCGGATTCCAGCGTTGATGATCATCTTTGTGCACATGAGGCAAGGCGCAAAGGTGGTGTAAAGAGTTCCGCCCTTGACGCTAACCCCGTGATACGCAGCCTGGGTTATGGCGTTCTCCTCTCCATGAGAGCAAAGACACTCTTCTAGTTTAGTACCGCTGTCGGCCAAATTGTTGCATCGAGGACACCCCCCTTCGTAGCAGTTCTTGGTGCCTCGAGGGGTGCCGTTGTAGCCGGTTGAGATTACCCTCTTCTCTCGGACGATTACCGCCGCAACCTTCCGCTTGATGCAATTGCTCCGCAGCGAGGCAACCTTGGCAATGCTCATAAAGTACTGATCCCAATCGGGCCGTTTCATATTTGCGGAAAGACGCTGAAAGAGATCCGCCAGCTTTTCATGGAGTTCCTGTCGGCTTCCGTTGTTCTGGATCACAAAATCAGCTAGCTCCTCTGTCGCAGAGAGATTTTGCCCTTCGCTTGTGGCGCTGCTTGCCTCCATTTCCTCCAGCCGGATAAATGTCCTGAAATCTTGCGGATCGTTTTCGCGCCCTCGCTTCCTTATCCGCTGAAAGCGAACATCCGGATCAGCCTGAATGGCCAACAGGACAAATCTGGGGTTCTTCCGAAAAACCGCCACTTCGTCTGGATGTCGGAAGGAGTCGATGACATAGTTCTGATCCGGCTCCAGACGGTTGAGGATTTCTCGAGCAAGATAGCCGGTGCCGTTCCTGGAACGGAGTTCTCGACCCTTTTCAATGAGATTTTCTCGGGTCAGCTCTTTGCCCTCTGCACGAAGAGCGTCGCGAATGACATCCGAGAGTGAGTAATAAGCAAAGCCCTTATTTTGAAGGAAAGCTGCGGCCTCTCCCTTTCCTGCCGCGTTTCGTCCGGTGAGCCCGATAATCATCGCCTTTTTATAACATAGTTTGGAGGCGCCAGTTCCCGGGACCTGGGGAACTGGTGGAGGAAACGGCCGCGTGGCTGCCCTGTGCTATATTGGCGTCGATGGTCTTCCAGGGTGTTGACTTTATGAACATTGACGAGCTGCTATCTGAAGATGAGCTGCTCATTCGTGAGAATGTCCGAAGCTTTGTCGAGGATCAGGTAATCCCGATTATCGAAGATCATCATATGCGGGGAATTTTCCCTGTCGAATTAATCCCGAAGATGGGGGAACTCGGATTCCTGGGTGCGAACCTGTCCGGCTATGGATGTGCTGGATTGAACGCCGTTGCCTACGGCCTTCTCATGCAAGAATTGGAGCGGGGAGACAGCGGCATTCGCAGCTTTGCTTCTGTCCAGGGGGCACTGGTTATGTACCCGATTTACACTTTCGGAAGCGAGGAGCAAAAAAGCCGCTGGTTACCCGCGCTTCAGTCAGGTCAAGCGGTTGGCTGTTTTGGCCTCACCGAACCCGATTTCGGCTCAAACCCGGGGGGAATGCGAACCCGGGCCCGACGTGACGGCAGCAAATTCGTTATTGATGGAAGTAAAGCTTGGATCACGAATGGAAGTATCGCCGATGTTTGTGTTGTATGGGCCCGCTGCGACGATGACCAGATCCGGGGTTTTCTGGTCGAGAAAGGGACCCCTGGATTTTCCGCAAAGGACTATCATCGGAAACATTCATTGCGAGCTTCAGTGACTTCCGAGCTTGTCTTTGAGAGTTGTCGGATCCCGAAGGAAAATCAATTGCCTGAGGCGAATGGGTTGAAAGCGGCCCTTCAATGTCTGACTCAGGCTCGTTACGGTATCGCATGGGGGGCCGTGGGTAGTGCAATGGCCTGCTATGAGGTGGCGTTACGCTGGGCTCTTGAACGCACACAGTTTTCTAATCGTCCAATCGCTTCTCACCAGCTCGTCCAGCAAAAACTGGTGACGATGTTGACCGAAATAACAAAGGCTCAGCTACTGAATTATCGATTGGGGCGGTTAAAAGATGACCATCGGGCGAGCTTTGTTCAGGTTTCGATGGCCAAGCGCAACAACGTGAAGATGGCTCTTGATGTGGCCCGCACTGCTCGCGACATCCTCGGTGCAAATGGCATCGTGGCAGAGTACCCAGTTTTCCGGCACATGGTTAATCTCGAATCGGTCCATACCTACGAAGGTACCCACGATATCCACACTTTGATTCTGGGACAGGCGATTACTGGAATTCCCGCCTTTGAATAGTTTCCCCAAGGCGGTGCAGCCTTCGTCACGGTACTGCTCACGCGGCGGCCAGGCGAGAAAATTCGGTAAAGAAATAGGCCGAACTAATGATTCCCCTGCGAAAATTCTGAAGATCCAGCTTTTCGTTTGGAGCATGGGCGTTTTCGTCGGGCAAACCAATTCCCATTAAGACTGAGGGGACTTTCAATATTTCAGCAAAAGTTGCGACGACCGGTATCGATCCGCCTTCACGCTGAAAAACGGGTCGCTTACCGAATCCTTTTTCCACGGCATTGGCGGCGGCTTTCATAGCAGGATGTTCTAGGTCAGCCACCCAGGGACGGCCTCCGTGAAGCCTCTTGATATAAGGTCGCGTCGTTGCCGGAGCCTTCGACTGAACATATTCTTCGAATAAATCAGCCACCTTATCTGGATCCTGATCGGGAACCAACCGCATGCTGACTTTGGCCATTGCCTTCGAGGGCAGTACCGTTTTGGCTCCTTCACCAGTGAAGCCGCTAAGGAAGCCATTAATTTCCAGCGTTGGACGCGCCCACAACTGTTCCAGAGGTGTGAAGCCCTCTTCTCCCGCCAGCTCAGCTACCCCCAGGTCCTTCTTATAGGCCTCGATATCAAAGGGCAGCGAAGCGAACTCCTCCCGTTCACGCTGAGTCAGCTCCCGAACGTCATCATAAAAACGAGGAATGGTTATCCGGTGTTTCTCGTCCTTCATCGAGGCCAGGAGGCGAGCAAGTTCGAAGGCTGGATTGGCAACGGCACCCCCAAATGAGCCCGAGTGCAGGTCTCGCTCCGGGCCAACTAGCTCTATTTCCAGATAGGCTAGTCCACGCAATCCATAACAGATGGAGGGGATGTCCCGAGCAAACATTGCAGTATCGGAGATTACCACGGCGTCCGCGTCGATCAGGTCCTTGTGTGCCCTGACAAAAGGGTCCAGGTTTGGACTGCCGATTTCCTCCTCACCTTCGATCAAGTACTTCACGTTGACCGGAAGCGGCGTTCCCGTTCTTAGAAAAGCCTCCACACTTTTTAGATGAATGAAGAGCTGTCCTTTGTCATCGGCTGCTCCGCGCGCGTACAGCTCACCATCTCGAACAGCAGGCTCAAAGGGAGGACTTTCCCAGAGTTCAATCGGGTCAACTGGCTGCACGTCGTAGTGTCCGTAGATGAGGATTGTAGGCAAACTCGGATCCTCAATTCGTTCCGCATAAACAAGGGGGTGCCCGTCGGTAGAGAAAATTTCCGCTCGTGTTAAGCCAATTTGCTCGAATTGCTTTACAAGAAACTGCGCCGCTCTCTGGATGTCGTCTCGATGTCGGGAGTCGGTACTGATGCTGGGAATACGCAAGAACTCTTTCAACTCTTCAAGAAATCGACCCTGATTTGCTTCAACATAATCAATGACGGATTGCATAGAATCCTCCGAAAGCCCTGTCTGGGATGGGAGTGGCTCCCTTTCTCAGCCTGGAAGATAGTGACTTTGCAGCGCTTCCAGCGCCTCGAGAAGTAGCCGGCTAAATGATACGGGATAAACTTCTGCTGTGTGGAGATTCTTGTACTCGGGACGAAGACGGTCTAGTTGAGACTTCGCATATTCCCGAATCTCCGTGATGTGAGGCAGTTCCGTGATCAGCTGGCCATCTTTAATGTATTGTTTCAGGAGGGGACGTACTTCTTCGTCGGCGTCCAACTCCTCGTCGCAGCGGCCAATCACGTCTTCCCAAAACTCACCACAACGGCACCGGCGAAATACTTGTTTTCGATACGGCAGAGTTGCTTTATCTTTGCTGGCTTTGAAGCGCGGTTGTGCCTCACCATCCTTAAAAGTTTCTACCAGCTTATACACCAGATCGCATCCGGGAGCGTCACCTGAAGTCACGAGTTCTGTCCCGACTCCATAAGAATCGATCGGAGCATCTTTCAAGGAAAAGGCAAGAATCTTTTCTTCGTCCAGGCTTCCGCTGGCAATGATAGCTACATCTTTATGTCCCTCCGAATCGAGCAGTTTTCTGACTTCGACTGCCAGTGCAGCGAGGTCTCCACTATCCAGTCGCACGGCATTGATGGGTCCTTCCAGGCTGATGGCTTTGCGGACACCTTCGATCGTGTCATAGGTATCAACCAGTATAGTGGAGTGATTCGGGAAAGTACGGCGGAATAGTTCGAAGGCTTCCTTTTCGCTGTCGAAGAACTGGACAAAGGAATGGGCCATTGTGCCGTAGACCGGAATTCCAGTCTCAAAACCGGCCAGAACATTACTCGTTCCGGCTGCACCTCCTATATACGCGGCTCGTGCGGCAAGCACACCGGTCTGCGGACCGTGAGCACGGCGACTACCGAAATCGACAATACTCTTTCCCCGGGCGGCCAGACACAACCTCGCCGCCTTCGACGCCACCATGGTCTGCACGTTGATCGTGTTGATCAGGTAGGTTTCCAGAATTTGAGCTTCGATCACCGGAGCTGTCACCTGCAATACCGGTTCATTCTCGAAAAATGGGGTGCCTTCCGGCATGGCATAAACGTCGCCTGTGAAACGAAAATTACTCAGGTAATCGAAAAAATCATCCGAGACATTCTTGAAGGGGGCCAGTTGTCGCAGATAGGCAATCGTCTCTGGCCCAAACTCGACGTGTGTTATGTAATGAAGAGCTTGTTCCAGCCCGGCAGCCAGAAGAAAGGTGCGGCGTCGTGGTAGCCTTCGGGTAAAAAGTTCAAAAGTGGCGCGGCTCTCCGAAAACCCACCTTCGAAATATGCTGCCGCCATCGTCAACTCGTATAGATCTGTATTGATTCCGAGTGTATCGACGGTCGGAAACAGCGGACGAAGTGTCATTGGTGTCCGTACACTCTCTCGAAAACTGTGCCTACATATTTGAGTTTTTCTCTAAGGCTGAACACCTTTTCGATTTCATCGGGAGACAGGTGTTGGCCGATGTCAGGGTCTTCGAGAATCAGGCGCTTGAAGTCTGCGCCTTCGTCCCAAACTTTCATCGCATTCCTCTGAACCCAGACATAAGCAGTCTCTCTAAGTATCCCTTTTCTCACAAGTTCCAGCAATAGTGACCCTGAGTAGAACAGCCCTCCGGTTATCTCGAGATTAGCAAGCATTTGCTTCTCGTCGACAACCAGTTCACTTAATACTCCTTTCAGCTTGAAGGTCAGGTAATGGGCCAGAGTGGTACTGTCAGGTAATATGACTCGTTCAGCGGACGAGTGTGAAATGTCTCGTTCGTGCCAAAGTGGAATATTCTCCAGCGCTACGATGCTGTTGGATCTGAGAACTCGCGAAAGACCACTCACCTGTTCGCATGTAATCGGGTTTCTTTTATGAGGCATTGCCGAGCTGCCCTTCTGCCCCGCCTTGAAAGCCTCGCTGACTTCCCGGACCTCAGTTCTCTGGAGGTGGCGAATTTCGGTGGCGATCTTGTCGTAGGTCCCGCCAATAATGGCAAGGGTCGTCAGATATTCAGCGTGTCGATCTCTTTGTAGTGTCTGACTCGAGGCGGCCGCATGACCGATGCCAAGACGTTGGCAGACGGCCACTTCCACTTCTGGAGGCAGGTGGGAAAATGAGCCTACTGGGCCGCTGATTTTACCTACCTCAAGCTGCCGTCTTGCCCGTTGGAACCGCTTGAGATTCCGCTCCATCTCCGAGTACCAGACGGTCAGTTTGAGTCCTAGCGTAGTGGGCTCGGCGTGAACACCATGGGTCCTGCCGATCATCGGAGTATCACGGTAGCGAAAGGCTTGTTCCTTGAGGGCGGCCATTAGCAGCTGAATTTCCGATTCAATCAGGTCGGAAGCTTCGCGGATTTGCAGTGCCTGCGCCGTGTCGACCACATCAGTAGAGGTGAGCCCCAGGTGGATGAAGCGCGATTCCTCCCCAACCTGCTCCGCTACTGCGGTTGTGAATGCAATAACATCGTGACGAGTGACTTTTTCAATCTCTTTAATTCTTTCGACGGAGAAGTCTGCACGTTCCTTGATCTTCTCCACTGCAGCTTGAGGGATTTCTCCCCTTTCTGCGAGTACTTCGCAAACTGCTATCTCAACCTGCAGCCAGGCTCTAAATTTGCGCTCATCAGACCAGACTCGAGCCATCTCTGGTCGTGTATATCGAGGAATCATAAGGTTATGACTATGGAAGCTTTGCTTTGGTGAGTCAAGTGGACCTCAGCAGCCAGTGTGCGGAAGAGCGGGAGCCGGTCTTGCAAAGCCTGAGAGGCAACGGAGCGGGCTAGATCGGGAAGGTTGTTATTCTGGCTCAGGTGAGCGAGGAAGATATGATGAGCACGGCCATCAAAGTCGCGGGCAAAGAATCTGGCCAGAGCCCTGTTGGAAAGATGTCCTTTGCTGCTGAGCACCCGTCGTTTCACTTCCCAGGGATACGGTCCCACCTTGACCATTTCTTCATCATGGTTGGACTCGATTACCAGCCAGTCGCAACCCTCGAGGTGCTTTTTCAGATCATCCGTGATCTCACCGAGGTCGGTGGCCACCACCCCCGTAATGTTCTTGCAGCTGATTCGAAAGCCCACTGGCTGGTTGGCATCGTGAGAAATGGCGAAAGCAGAAATGTCAAGGTCGCCAATCGAAAAGCCCGACCTGAAGTCCACCAGCCGGTTCTCTGGAATTGCCTCCAGGCCCGAGGCTTCGCGCCTCGAGCCCTTGTTGATAAATATGGGGACATCCCAGCGCTTGGTTAACGAGGGAATCCCGCTTACGTGGTCATGATGACCATGGGTAATTAGAATCGCATCGGGTTGTCGCAGGGGTAATCCTGCCTCCTTGAATCGACGCTGGAGGGATCGTATTCCAAAGCCGGCGTCGACGAGTATCGCCGTCTTTTCAGAGGCGATATAGCAACAGTTACCAGCGCTTCCACTACCCAGAACAGAGACTTTCACGGTGCGATAGAATGTACCAGCCGGGTATGAAAAGCAAGAATCTACTGGGACTGGATCTGGAGGAGCTTACGGCACTAGCGGTTTCCATGGGCGAGAGGCCTTTTCGAGGTCGTCAACTCTACTGCCAGATCTACCGTCGCAAGCAATTTGATTTG
Source organism: Acidobacteriota bacterium (assembly GCA_035306285.1). Classification (GTDB taxonomy): domain Bacteria; phylum Acidobacteriota; class UBA6911; order RPQK01; family JAPXNP01; genus DATGOF01. The sequence continues at coordinate 7,623 of DATGOF010000264.1, forward strand.
AGCACGATGACTGATCTCGGCCGGAGTTTCCGGGATCGTCTGAGTGAGATGTACTCTGTCCAACTTCCCCGAGTGCAAAAAAGAACAGTCTCGGCAGATGGGACGGTTAAGTTTCTTCTTGCCCTCCAGGACGGCCAGTTGATCGAAACCGTGTATATCCCCGAAGTCTCCAGAGATACGCTCTGCATCTCCTCTCAGGTTGGCTGCGATGTGGGTTGTACCTTTTGCATGACCGCCAGAATGGGTTTTCGGCGGAACCTGCGACCCGGGGAAATTGTCGGCCAGGTCTTGCTTGTGATGCAGGAGGGCTACCTGCCTGAAAGAGGCTTCAATATCGTTTTTATGGGCATGGGGGAGCCGCTTTACAATTACCAGAATGTCCTCAAGGCCTTCAGGCTTTTCGTTGATTCGGTAGGGATGGACCTTTCTTATCGAAAGGTGACGCTTTCGACGTCCGGCGTCGTTCCGGTATTAGAGAAACTGGCATCCGAGCCGGTAGTACCGAATCTTGCCATATCGCTCAACGCCACCACAGAAGAGACGCGCCATCAGATCATGCCCATTAATGAGAAATGGTCGATGGAAGAACTCCTTGATTGCTGCCGGCGCTTTCCCCTCGACGCCCGCCGACGGATTACCTTCGAGTACGTCCTGCTTGCTGGAGAGAATGATTCGGACCGCGACGCCCATCGACTGGGATCCCTTCTCAGGCGGATCCCGGCCAAAGTGAACCTGATACCGTTTAACCCGAGCCCGGGCCTGTCCCACCGACGGCCGTCGGCCGAACGGGTAGAGCATTTTCGGAGCCTGCTGAATAAAAAGGGGCTGGCGGCCTTTGTCCGCCGCACGCGGGGAGGCGACGTTTCCGCTGCTTGTGGTCAGCTCGCCCACCTGGAAAGTCAACCACTGCGCTATGGCTAAGAAATTCTTCGTCGCGACATTCGGATGCCGAACCAATCAGGCCGATTCTGCCGCCATCCGTCAGGCATTCCTCGATCAGTCCTTCTTAGAGGCGGACGACCATCGCCAGGCAGACGTTATCGTTGTGAACTCCTGCACCGTGACGCATCGCTCGGATCAGCAGGTGCGCCAACTCGCCAGGAAGATGAGACGGGAGAATCCTTCCGCCAAAATCGTGCTGACAGGATGCTACGCACAACGCAGCCCTGAAGCAGCAGCACGGATCGAGGGATTGGATTTCGTCGTCGGAAACACATTTAAGGGACAGATTGTTGAGATCGCGAATTCCCCTGTTCCTGCCGGCGTGAGCGAATTGGCCGAAGTCTACCGGGACGACTTTCGAAAGGTTCGCGCCATTGATCTTACTCCCGCCACGCAGATTGGCGGCAAGACAAGACCTTTCGTCAAGATCCAGGACGGCTGCGATGCCTGCTGTTCCTATTGCATCATCCCGCAAGTACGGGGACCCAGTCGTAGCGTACCCCCTGATCTGATCTATCGACAGGTTGAGGAGCTGATTGAGCACGGATTTCAAGAGATCGTCCTGACTGGTATCCACATCGGAACATATGGTATGCACTTCCAACCTCGAGTTCCGCTGGATCGTCTGCTCGCTCGGCTGATCAAAATACCCGGTCTGGGACAACTCCGGCTCAGTTCCATCGAACCGATGGAACTTTCACGAAGAGTCATTCGACTGGCTGCTGAATCTGAACGTATCGCACCACACTTTCATATCTGCTTACAGAGTGGGTCCGACTCGGTGCTCCGGCGTATGCTCCGTCCCTATGACACGGCACGCTTCGCCTCGATTGTGGAAGAAATTCGCGAGACAATTCCGGATGCGGGAATCGGCACAGATGTAATTGTCGGATTTCCCGGCGAGACTGATCGGGAGTTTCAGGAGACGGTCGAGTTCGTTCGACGGATGCCTTTCACCTATCTGCACGTTTTTCCTTATAGTGACCGAGCGGGAACAGCGGCCTCGAGAATGAGAGATAAATTGAATCCTTCAGTCATCAAGCAGCGCAGCCAGATCTTGAGGGAGCTGTCGGAAGCGAAAAATCGGGAGTTTCGGACTTCGTTTGTGGGCCGCTCGCTTCGCCTGTTGACGCTCACGGAGGAGCAGAATGGATATCGAGAAGCGGTGACGGGCAATTACCTCAAGGCCCGTATCGATACGTCCATCCCGGGCAATAAAATTCTGACAGGCAAGGTTCTGACGGAAGAGCAAGGGTACCTTAAGCTCGCGGCAAGTTAGTCGACCTTGCTGGTTCGCCCTTTCTGGATAATTAAAAAAAGCGTACCCCGGATGGGGTACAGCAATCATAAGAAAAGCCCGCCACAGGCGTCAGCCGCAACCGCGAGTTGAAGGCTTCTTTTTTCTTGGTTGGTTCCCGAGGTTAGGGCTTCGCCCCATTCCGGGCCTTCATTCACGCATTCTTCCAGGATGCCTGTGCATCCTGCCGTCGCTGGTGCTGAGAGCACCAACCTGCGGTCGAAGTGAAGCCGGACCCCAGGATCATTATCTCGTCCCATTGTGCAGTGCCGTATGCACTACGCAATGAAACCGTTCCGGCCCGTATAGAGAAAGAATCGCGGAAAGGGTCTTAACTCAGCTTCTCGAGGATGACAACAGCCACGGCATACTCAGGGGAGTGGCTGATGCTGACGTGAGTGTACTCGGCTCCGGTCTGCTTCAGTATCTCACTGGCTTTGCCATGGACCATCAAAAGAGGCTGGCCTTTGTCCCCGTTCAGCACTTCTACATCGGTCCACCGAATGCCCTCCCTCCATCCAGTTCCTAGCGCTTTCAAGGCTGCTTCTTTGGCGGCAAATCGCCCCGCATAGTTCTGGTACTCAGTTTTCCGGCCACGGCAGTACTCGTGTTCACCGGCAGTAAATACACGACGGAGCAGTGCCGAGCTGCCTCGCAGGGCGCGCTCAATTCTCTTTACCTCGACGACGTCTATCCCAATCCCAATAATCACGCAGGTATGTTACCTTCTGGTCGAATGTTCAAGAATAAGATTGTTGCCCGCCATCACGTTTTCACTTTCACGGAACTTGAGCAGATACCGGGCTTTGTCCACCTGGTGGTCGGGCGGCCCTCTGTGCCCAAAGAGCTAGATGCGGAAGCATCTGAAAAAGTCGCATATCTTCCACCTGACGAAGTGCTCACTGCAGCCACGATAGGTGAATTTCTAATGGTGCCTCTCCAACAAATCCATTCTGATCGAACCATCGTGCTCGACGGCTCAAGTAACAGGGCAGGGCCATTGCAGGAGGCCGATGGGGTAATTGCCCTGAGAGCAGAGGTTTGTCCGGTTATTCGGACGGCTGATTGCGTACCGGTGATTGCGGTAGCATCCCAACAGCGGGCTCTTGGGATTTTCCATGCAGGATGGCGTGGGACCTGTAGCCGGATTGTCGAAAAAGGAATTCTACGCTTACTTCAGGCCAGTGGTGCGAGTCCAGAGGATGTGGTGGTTGCATTCGGGCCTGCCATCCGCAAGTGTTGCTATGAAGTCGGGACAGAAGTGGAAGCCGAATTTCGAAAAGAAGGGCACGAGATCGAGCGATTTATAAACGACAAACACCTAGATCTGCTGGAGGCGAACAGACTGCAATTGTTGAGCCTCGGTATCAATCGTATTCTCGACAGCGGCCTATGTACCGCCTGCCATCCGAAGCTTCTTTACTCATACCGTCGTGACCGCACCAGCAATCGCATCTGGACAATCGCTGGGTTCAGATCCTGAACCCCGGGGCAAGAAGTTTCAGGAACTCTTCGTTTTTCCTAGTGATCTATAGCCGGATGGAGAGGATCTGCTCACGCATATCATTGCGATATTTCCTTAGCCTCTCCACCAGTTGAGGTTGTTTTCGGCTCAGGATTTGCACGGCGAAAAGGCCGGCATTCGTGGCTCCCGCCTTTCCAATCGTCATTGTCGCCACAGGAATCCCACCCGGCATCTGGACGGTGGAGTAGAGTGCATCGACTCCTTTCAAGGGAGAGGAATCGATTGGTACTCCGATGACCGGAAGAACGGTATGGGCTGCCACGACCCCGGCTAGATGGGCCGCGAAACCAGCGCCGGCGATAAAAACTTCAACCCCCCTTTTTTCGGCCTCTAGGACGAAGTTGCGCGTCTCTTCCGGAGTTCGATGAGCCGAGAGTATCCGCATTTCGTAATCGACTCCGAAATCTTCGAGAACGTCAGCGGCTCTTTTCATTACCTCGGCATCCGACTTGCTACCCATGAGGATCGCAACTTGAGCCATCTTCCTCTTCCTTTCGCGCTAAGCTCTTCCGATCTTGCTGAGTCCTCTCGATGCTATGTCCCGGCGATAATACATTCCATCGAAGTGGATCTTGTTCACTCCCTCATAAGCTTTCATGATTGCGTGTTCAAGACTTGCTGCCGTGGCTGTAACACCCAGCACTCGACCACCGGTCGTCAGGATCTTTCCGTTCTCTTCACGTGTTCCGGCATGGAAGACCACTGTTCCTTGTTCTTCTTCTGCCATCTCGATCCCGCTGATTTCTTTCCCGGTTTCGTAGGGTCCTGGATATCCACCCGAGGCAATCACCACGCAAACCGCTGCTTGATCTGACCATTGCAACGTGGTTCCTGTGAGTTTACCCTGACTCAGGAGCTCGAAGACCTCAGCAAGATCACTCTCCATCCTGGGAAGCACTGCCTGAGTTTCCGGGTCCCCAAAACGGACATTGAATTCAAGAACTTGCGGTCCGCTGCCGGTCAGCATCAGGCCGGCATAAAGGATTCCCTTAAAGGGAGTCTCCTCCATCGCCATGCCACGGATCGTCGGCAGCATGATCTCACTCATGATCTGCTCTTGCAGTTCTTCTGGGAGCAAGCCATTCATCGAGTAGGCACCCATCCCTCCAGTATTAGGGCCCTTATCACCTTCATAAATCGCTTTGTGGTCTTGAGAGGGGACCAACGGTAACACGGTGTCACCATCTGTGAGACACATGAAGGAGGCTTCTTCGCCTTCGAGGAATTCCTCCAGGATCAGCCGATCACCACTCGGTCCGAAACAGCGCTCCCGCATGATTGCGTTCACGGCGTCGAGAGCCTCTTCCAGAGTCCGGCAAATGAAAACACCCTTACCGGCGGCGAGGCCATCGGCTTTAACCACGATTGGAAAGCCAAACAATCCTCGTTTAAGGGCATCCTCAGCTTGATCCGGTTCTACACAGGGGTGATAGCGACCGGTGGGGATGTTGTGGCGGAGCATGAAGTCCTTGGCGAAGACTTTGCTCCCCTCTAGCTGAGCGGCTGCCGCAGACGGACCCACCACTGAAACTCCTCCTGCTTCCAGCCAGTCGGCGACTCCTTCACAAAGAGGTGCTTCAGGGCCGACGACAACCAGATCGATCTTCTGCTCGATACAGAACTGTAGAAGGGCTTCCCTGGAAAGGTTGTGGGTTATGTTGCGACAGAGACCAGCTGTGCCGGCATTGCCGGGTGCACAGTACAGTTGATTGACCCTGCTGCTCTTGTTGAGCTTCCAGGCGATAGCGTGCTCGCGTCCCCCGGAGCCAATAATGAGTATATTCACGATGCTTCAGGGTAAATGTCTGGTCTGACTAGCAAGCTATTTCTTGCCGGAAGCGACCCGTGATTCGGACGTCGACGAAGATGTCGAAGTATCGCTTTTCTCCGTTGTTGATTTGCTCGGTGTTGCTCCGTCACCGGAGTTGGTCCCCTTGCGAGCGTAATCTGTGATGTACCAGCCTGAGCCTTTAAACTGAATTGCGGGAGCTGAAAGCAGGCGTTCTAGCTCGCCTCCGCAATCCTCGCATTCCGAAAGCTCCTCGTCGGAAAACTTCTGAATAATTTCAAAAACCTTCTGACACTTTCTGCACTGATACTCGTAAAGAGGCATTTAAGAAAACCCTCCCGTCAATCTTTCAAAGGACGGATGCTATATATGACCGGGACAGGGGGCTGTCAAGCAATGTGCCGAACGGTTCCCGCGCCAAAAGCCATCATGTTATCATCATCGCGTTGAGTACGTCCACGTTACGGCATGGTCGAGGGGTCACTTGCTTTAGTTTCGGGGCGCGCGAACAAGAGCTAAATCGATAGAAGGAATTATCTAATATGGAGCATGTTAGAAAGGCTGTTATTCCCGCAGCGGGCTTGGGTACGCGATTCTTGCCTGCGACTAAAGCCATTCCTAAAGAGATGCTTCCAATCGTAGATAAACCGACGATTCAGTATGTCGTCGAGGAAGCGGTTCAATCCGGTCTCGAGAACGTTATTTTTGTCACCAGCACTGGCAAGAATTCAATTGAAGATCACTTTGACTATGATTTCGGACTCGAGGCGGCCCTTCGAGAAAAAGGGAAGGACGACCTCCTCGAAATTGTGGACAAAATTTCCCGATTGATTTCAATTTCCTCGGTTCGCCAAAAGAAACCACTTGGACTGGGCCATGCTGTTCTCGTTGCTGAACACATGGTTGGAAATGAACCATTTGCCGTATTTCTGGGAGATGATGTCATCGACAGCCGGAAACCTGCTATGAAACAGTTGATGGAAGTATATGAAGAGCGCCAGGCGAGCGTCATCGCCGTAATGGAAGTACCTCCTG
>DATGOF010000265.1:0-2557 GCA_035306285.1 Acidobacteriota bacterium
ACACCATTTCCGGACGCTTTCACTGGAGCCGCAATCGAGCTATTGGAGCCGGGGAGCTTCCGGTTCCAGCCTTCAATAATGACGAGGTATTCGATACTCAACGATTTACTCTCGGAGACGTCTTCACCATTTCTCCGACCGTGATCAACGAGTTTCGCTTCGGATTCAACCGCGCAGTGAGCGACACTCCTCTGGACCTGCCGCCGCCACCGGGTTCCACTGACACTTTCGGAAACTACGAGATTTCAGATCTCAGCCTCACAATCGGGCCTGACAGCAATCTTCCGCAAAGCGGCACTGATAACGTCTATCAAGTTAGCAATAACTTGAGCTGGCTCAGCGGAGCGCACAGCTTTAAGGTGGGTGTTGAATTTCGCGATTTGATCTCGAGCAGTTACTTCCTGCCTCGTGAGCGCGGAGAATATGTCTGGACAAGCCTGGATGCCATGGTACATGACCAGTTTCCTTCAACGGTAGCCATCCGCGGGGCGGGAAACGGTCTCTTCGCCGCCAATCGGGCTGCTCTGTACACCTTTGTGCAGGACAACTGGAAGGTGCATCCCAGACTTACGCTCGAGCTTGGACTGCGCTATGAGTATACGCAAGTCGCTCGAGATAACGAGCTGCAGACCTTAAATGGTCTTTCAAATGTCCTGTCGATTCGCGACGAGGTCTATACACCCGAACTGGTCGCCTTCAACGGACTTCCGGAGTCGATGATCGGACAGAACATTTTTGATTCCCTCCCGGAAATCCACCAACAGGCGCTCATCCAGCATGTGGGTAACCAGGTCATCTTTCGTAAGCCGGATGCCGACCGGAATAACTTTGCCCCGCGTCTGGGATTCGCCTGGGATGTCTTCGGAGACGGCCGAACGTCTCTACGCGGCGGATTTGGCGTCGCTCACGACGTCATCTACGGTAATCTTCCGTTGTTGCAACTGCCTCCACAGATCCAGGGTGAGAACCGCGAGACCAATGCCTGTGTCTTGCAGCCCAGTCCGGCCTGGTGTGCCCTGGTGCCTCCGGGCGGAAACCCCCAGACCATTACGGCTATCCGCTATTCCAACGTCGGTTTCCTGGAAGGAGGAGGTTTGCTGCCCGTCCTTCCAACGGAGACACTGACTGATCGTTTTGTCGCCCGAGCGGCTACCGGAGGTTATGTACCTCATGAAGAGATCGTCCCTGAAACCTACACCTGGTCTTTGTCTTTGCAAAGACAGCTGTGGGACGACTACAAAGTGGAAGCCCGTTATATTGGAACCCACGCGATCCATCTGCCCATTCAACGATGGCTGAGCGCGGGAGTACCCAATCCGCATCGCCTTCCCGTTTTTCTGGACCGTGCTTCCGCCATGCAACACGATTTTACGAATGCTTCGACTCTGGCCGACTTCCAAGCGAATCAGAATCTGCTGCTCGCCCCCTACGGATTCGGCGGTGTCCTCAGCCAGTTCACGCCAGATGGGCAGTCGTGGTATCACGGCGGCTCCCTCAGCTTTGAAAGAAGGTTCGCTCAAAGATTCACTTTCCATGCGAACTACACCTGGAGCAAAACCATTGACCTGCTCGAGAATGATCTGTTTACGAGTCTGGTCAATCCTCGCCGCCCCTACGATCACCTCGATATCTTTGCCAATAAGGGACTGTCCGGGTTGCACCGTGAACACAAGTTTGCCGTGATGTGGATCTACGAAACACCCACTATCAGCGGTGCCGGTGCTTTCCTGAACGGGCTGCTTTCAGGGTGGCGATTCAACGGCGCTTATCTGGCAGAAAGTGGCCAGCCGGTCACCGTCATTTCGCGGCGTGATCTCAACGGCGACTTCGATACAGCTGGAGACACTGCGATTGTCAACCCAAGCGGTGTCGATGACACCGGGACTGACGTGGAATACGCTTGTTTGGTAAACGGCCAGATCTCGTTTGCCCCGAGTGCCGGAGCCTGTGCACCTGGAAATGCCAGCCCGGAGCAGTTTGTAGTGGGCTATGTTGCCCTTGATCCGAATGCCGAATACATTCGAGGGGATGCTGGTGCGATACCCGGGCCGGGTCTCAGCCTTGCCGGGCGTAATACGGAAATCGGCCCGGGCATCAATACAGTGAATCTGTCCATCGGCAAGTCCTTTGGCCTGGGACCGGAAGATTGGCGTTTGCAGGTCGGAGTCGACCTCTGGAATGCCTTCAATCATCCCAGTTACTCTTTTGGAAGTGGATCAGCGCTCAACTTTGACAGCTTCGTGAGCCTGGTGAATCCGGCAACCAACCTGCCGGCATTCGTTACGCCGGGAAGCGGCTCTTTCCTGGATGAAACCTCTCTCAGTGGGAGCCTCGGTCAATCGCCGTTTCAGCGGATCGTCCAACTGCATATGAAGCTCATCTTCTAGTTCCGGTGGGGGATGCCCTTTCGGCATCCCCCTGGGGTTTGGCCCTTTTCCTGTCAAGCTGGAGCGTAAAATAAGGCTCCTCGAAGAGAGGGGAGAGGTTTTTCCGACTTCGTGTCGCTTGAGAGGGGAGGGGTGAAGTGGGAAAAACGTGGAGAGCGGATCGAGTCAGC
>DATGOF010000266.1:0-6299 GCA_035306285.1 Acidobacteriota bacterium
GCTATCCCCGACTCCAGCGCTATCCACCCGCTGTTGCGTCCCATGACCTCTACCAGCATGACCCGGTCGTGGCTTTCGGCGGTCGTATGAATCTTGTCGATTGCTTCCATGGCCGTTTGCAGAGCGGTATCAAAGCCAAAAGTGAACTCCGTACCCATTAGATCCCGATCGATTGTCTTCGGGACACCAATGACAGGAACTCCGGCCTCAAAGAACTTTTGCGCGATCGCAAGCGTTCCATCTCCCCCGATGACGATCAGAGCATGAAGATCGAGTTCTCGGACTCGATCAACAACTTCTTTAGAGAAGTCGCCGAAGGTGACTGTTCCGTCTGCTCCTTTGACTGGATAGCGAAACGGATTTCGTTGATTCGTCGTGCCCAGGATTGTTCCTCCTTTAGGAAGTATCCCGCGAACGTCATCGAGAGTCAGGGGACGGAGCTTTTTTGGATTGATCAAACCATCGAAGCTGTCCTGACTACCGACAACCTCCCAGCCGTAACGAAGGATAGCGGTTTTGACAACGGCCCTGATGACGGCGTTAAGGCCGGCACAGTCACCTCCACCATTAAGGATTCCGATCGTCTTTTTTCTCATCTCATCACCCAGTCAGTGCTTGTGTCGTTATGCTCTTTCTCGAGAAAGTTGTCTACCATTGTCCGATCGCTGTTCGGGGCCGTAACGGTACGCGTCTCGCTCAACGAACTATACGCGGTATTCTGCGAAAGCGCTGTCGGTTTCCCAAAAACGGACCGAGATGACCGGTAGAGATCGGCGCCGGGCCTCTTCGAAAATTAGGCGGGCAAGGTTTTCGGCAGTCGGATTGCCTTTCATGGTAAAAGGTTCTTCCCCGATTTCTCGTAACGCTCCAACCAGAGGGTCATCTTCACGTAACAGCATTCGGTGATCGAGTTCAGCTTCGATGAATTCGTTAAGTGCTTCGGCGACGTCGGTAAAGTCGCGGACCATACCTCTCGGATCGAGCGTCTTCGCTGAAAGTTCTATCTCGACGGTGGCGTTATGACCATGAGGGTGAGCACACTTTCCGGAATAATCCAGCAAGCGATGCCCGTAGCAGAATTTCAGTTTTTTGACGATGCTGTACATTCTTCTGGCAACCGTTATCCGCTTGATTCAGTATGAGCTGCTACACCGCCGTCGGTCACAATAGCGGCTCCCGTTTTGAACTCTGATTGGATCAGGAACCAGACGTCTTCAGCAATCTCTGATTCTCCACCCTCTCGTTGCAACGGAACCTTATCTCGTAGCTTTTCAATGGTTGCCGCAGAATAGTGATCCGGGGCCCGAATAAATCCTGGAGCGATGCTGTTGACCGTTACTTCGGGGGCCAGCTCAACGGCCAACACCTGCGTTATCCCATGCAGGCCATACTTGGTCGCCAGATACAAAGCATAATTCTTATAGGCGGATCCGCTCGCAACTGCGCTGTCTGTGATGTTGATGATACGCCCCCATCCCCTGGCTTTCATCTCCAGTCCTAACCTCATTCCCAGAAAGAGAGGGGCGCGCATGTGAATCCCTGTTTGTTGTTCTAACTTCGCTTTGAAGTCAAGGGAGTTGTCAGAAAGAGTGGCTAGGAGTGTACGGGGGAATTCAGATGCATTGTTGACCAGAATGTCGATGCTATTGAACAACTCCTTTGCCTGGGATAAAAGTCGTTCACAGTCCTCGAGATTGCTCAGCTCAACTTTTACAGCCGCCGCTTTAACGCCTAATTCCTTGATGGATCGTTCAGTATCGCGAGCCTCTTCTTCGCTCGAGCGGTAAGTGAAAAGGATATTGATCCCTTCGCGAGCAAGACGCAAACAGATCTGGCGCCCAATGCGCTTGGCCCCTCCGGTGATGACAGCGGTTTTATCCTTCCAGAGCACGGTCTCATTCTATCGACAATTGACAGACTAAGAATGCCAAAAACCGATCGCTTAGTGCAGCTCTATTGCTGGACCAACTCCGCTACAGCCGCTGCCAGGCGGTGGTTAAATTCAACGATCGTTTCATTTTCACCTGGGAACAGGGGCTTACCATAACGCAACTGGATAGGGTGCAGGCGAACCTTATTGGAGCCTCTGCGCCAGGCTTCGAAAGTGCCCTTGATTCCAACCGGGATGACTGGGACTTTCATTTCAGTGGCCAGAATCGCCGGTCCCTTTCGAAATGGTTTGAGGCGGCCGTCGATTGAACGTTCCCCTTCGGGAAATACACAAAGCACCATATTTCGGTTTAAGCCTTCGGCGGCCAGACGAAGGGCTTGTCTGAGGTGACGGTCGGCATCGACCGGAATGACTTTTGCCAGGCGCCCGAGAAAGGAAAGAAGGCCCGTCTGAAAATAGTCAGAGTAGCCCAGGGAAAAGTATCGTCTGAGGGTAGATGCAGGAAGTGGCGCTCCAACTACGAAGGCATCCAGGTAACTGAGGTGATTCGGACACAGCATGTAAGGGAAATCATCGGGAATATTCTCTTTGCCCTCTACCTTCAGGCGAAAGAACAATTTAAAGACGACAAGGCAGAATCGAGCAAACAGGACAAAGAGGAATTCCACCACCGGACGACGTCGCAATCGTTCCCGTACTTTCTCTGAATCGGCCTGGTCCAACGGCTCTCGGAGGATCTCACTCCAGGAACGCAGTTGATTCTCGCTGACGATCGCGTCAGAGGAAAGCCGATCTCTGACGGTGTCGAAGAGATCGTTTACCGTGAGCAGGCCGGAAGCCTCTTCGTCCTCTATGACAACCCCGAAGCGTTCCTGCAGGTTGGAGATCAGTTCAACCCGTTCGAGAGAATCGAATCCCAGGTCCAGCTCCAGATTCATCATTCGTGCAAGTGGGCGGTGACCCTTAATCTCGAATATCAGATCTCGAATTTTCTGTTCGAGAGGATCCTCGAATTCCTCGACCGGCTCGTTCTCCAGCGGTTGGCCGGGGATCGGACTTGTCGCCTGTAGAGACCGTTCCTGTTCCACCTGAAACCGCTTGATCTTACGGGTGGTCGTTCGCGGCAGGGGAGTTTGGCGGATTTCGAAGCTGTGAATACGCTTGTATGAAGGAAGTTGCTGGGAAAGATTCTCCATTAGATAGCGGATCATGTCGGAAACGTTCGCGACCTGCTGGGTCTTTAGATAATCGAAATCCGGGACGATTACGGCATGCAAACGTTCCTGGCCATGATCTCCGGCCCCACCCGCTACCCCTAGCACACAAATCTCTTTGATAAAAGGACAGTTCTGCTGGTAAAAATGCTCGATTTCTTCCGGAAAGATGTTCTTGCCGGAGCTTAGGACAATGACATCCTTCTTGCGACCGGTAATGTACAGAAATCCTTCAGAGTCCAGGTATCCAAGGTCGCCCGTATGCAGCCAGCCGTCACGGTCTATAGCCTGATCGGTTGCTGTAGGATTCTTCAGATAGCCTTTCATCACGTGCGGTCCGCGGACCAGTACCTCACCAATTCCCTGGTCATCGGGCCTTTCGATTCGGAGCTCCACGTGTGGCAGGGGCCGACCGACGGATCCGATTCCCTTCCAGTCGGGAGAGGTAATCGTCGAGATAGCAGCCGTTTCTGTCATCCCATAGGCCTGTACGAGGAGAAAGCCGAGTTCTTGAAAAGAGCGAGCAACGTCGGCGTCGAAGCGCGCGCCCCCTACTCCGAAAAAACGGAATTGGGTGCCCAGACGTCGGTGAATCTGGGGAAAGAAGACTCTCCCCGGGTTATATCCGAACCACTCGATGCTTTTTCGCGATACCCAGACCAGCCGCCAGAACAGAAACTGTTTGAGCGAGCCCTGCTTCTCGATCTCCTGCATGATTCGCCGGTGAAGAACATAGAAAAACTGGGGTACGCAGACGAAGATCGTTACTCCTTCCTGTTCGAAGGCGCCGAGAATTCGGGGTGCATCCAGTGCATCGAGGAAAGTGACGCGCGCCCGACACGTCAGGGGGATGATGAAATTCACCATCAACGCGAGAATGTGATACAGGGGGAGTACGCCGAGTATGTTGTCTTGTTCCGAAAGCTGGACTTTCTTGAGGACCTCTGCGACGTTGATATAGATATTGCGATAGCTCAGGACGACGCCCTTCGGGTCTCCTGTCGTACCGCTCGTATAGAGCACCATGAGAGGATCGTCCTGAGTCCGGGGAACGAGGGGCATAGGCGTCTCGCAGCCCTTCGAGGCACATAGGACGGAATCCCAGTCTGGATACTGAGTCTTGCTGTCTCCCACGACCAGTACCCGCAGCGGCACCGCCCTCATGGACTGAATCTTTTCCAGAGTTTCGATCATGCCGGCCGAAACAATGGCGTAACTTGCCTCGGCGTGTTCGATTAAACCGTGAAGAGTCTCTGGGGCGTGCAAGATGTCCAGGGGAACCAACACGGCACCAGCACTCTGAGCCGCCATAAAGGCTATCCCCCACCTCGGGTGATTCTCCATGAGAATAGCGACTCGGTGGCCGGGTTCGATCCCCTCCTTCTGGAGGAAGCGGCTGATTCCTCGAACTTCCCGTGCGACCTGTCCGTAGCTGAACGTTTCCTTGCCATCCCCCGTCAGAAGCTGGAAAGCAATTCTGTCTGGTTGACTTTCCTGAGTCTTCTGGAGATTGGAGAAGAGATCGACTGTCATAATCGGGGCTACTGCAGCAGCTTGACCCGAACATTCCGATACCAAACCGGATTACCGTGATCCTGGAAACCGATGTATCCGGACTGGGTCATCTCACGGTAGGCGGTATTAAACTTATTGGGAGTTCCATCCGGGTTCCGACCCGCTTCGGTCCATTCGCTCAAGTCGATGTCATTGACGACCTGACCGTTGATCTCCACTGTAATTCGAGTCTCCTCGGCTGTCAGCCTCACCTGGTTCCACTCACCCGGGGGTAGCGAGGGGTTGGCGGTTGGTGCAGAAATGTCATAAACAGCCCCAAAGTCGTGAGTACTCAGTTCTTCCTTGCCGTAGCTGTCAAGGACCTGTATTTCGATACCTGTTTGAACCGGATCTGACGGATCTGACATTCTGAAAAAAATACCGCTGTTGGCGCCTTCGGTCACTTTGACCTCGGTTTCCAGTACGAAGTCTTGAAACTGTTGTGGCTCATAATAGAGGATGCCGCCACCGCTCCCATCGCAGTAAAGGGCACCGTCCTGAACTGAAAAGGCGTCCATCTTTGCTGTGGCGACCCAACCATCGAGAATCGCGCCGTCAAAAATCTGAATCCATTCCCCCTCGTCAGTTGCGGTGTCCAGACTTGCTTCCGTCGCTTGCTGAGTGTCTTCGCCCGGCTCTAAAGGAGCCGACGAGCAAGCTGATAGAAAAAGACTCAAAATCAAGATCAACCTGTAATCCATTGTGCTACCCTCCGATTTTTTAGCCAATGATAGGCTAGCCAGTGGCGCAATTATAGCTGCCGCCTCAGCCTCAAAGAAGGGGTCTCCCTATTTCTGCCAGCCTGATGACGCGTGGTATCCGCCCGGGGACCTTACCTTCCTTCTCAAGATAAGTCACAAGGACATGCCATAGCTTGTTTCTGGTAGCTCCGAACCTTGTCACGGCGGTACATGAGCACTCTGTCATTAGTCCCCAATGAAAGACGGTTTAACCGTCACCTCAAGATCGTCCCGACCCACGCGTCTTTTAGAGATGCTAAACTAACCTGTTTAAGGCGATTACGCATTTTCGCGGAAGCTGTTGATTCGATGATTATGTTAGGTCAGACGAAACCCAGAGCCCTTCTTTTCGATTTCGATGGAACGCTGGTCGACACGGCAGAGGCAATCTGTCGTACTTTCCGCCAGGTTCTGATCAGCCATGGTGTGTCTCCCATGGAAGACCATCAGATCCGTACCCTCATAGGTCAGCCGCTGCGCGATATGTTAACACTTGCAACCGGCCGGAGTGATGAAAAGGAAATTGAAAAGCTGACGGGTGAATACCGCAGGATCGCTGCTCAGGTGGATGGCGACTGTGTGAGGCTCTTCCCCGGTGTGGAAGCCTTTTTGGCCGGCCTCTCTGACGATGTGCGGAAGGGTATCGTTACATCGCGTTCTCATGCCGGTACACGATCAATCCTCAGGAGCTTCGGTCTCGAATCTCAGTTTCAAGCGGTTGTTGGAATCGAAGACGTCATTCGGCCGAAGCCCCATCCTGAACCGGTATTGCGGGCGCTGGAGATGCTGGGGGCCGATCCCGACATGGGAATAATGATAGGGGACACGGTTTCCGACATGATGGCTGGAACTCGCGCCGGGGTCCGAACGATCGGGATTTCCACCGGGTCGCAAACACAG
>DATGOF010000267.1:0-6237 GCA_035306285.1 Acidobacteriota bacterium
GTCTCCGAAGGAGCGTCGAATGTTGGCGGGAGTCAGAGCAAACAGGCCCGGGGAGTTCTCGAGTGCTTGAAGCAGCGCCACCCCTACCTCGACCTCCTTGCTCTTATGAAGTACTGGCAGCAGCGCCTGAAGCTCCAGTGGACCAGCTTGCTCTATCAGCGGTGCCAGTTGTCGAATCTGGTCCCCAGATAGATCTGCTCCGGCCAGCATCCCGGCAGCTTCCACGCGCACCGATACCGTCGTCGAGTCAAACATCCGTGTCAGCAATTCGAAGCTTGAATCTGCAAGCCGACCTTCCTGCCCTGATACAGCCTGCAAAGCCGCAACTCGCACCAGGGGCTGGCGATCCGGATCCCCTCCAATTCGTTTCAATTCCTCATCAAATCGGGCGCTAGGGGCTGCCCGGAGCAGCCGGAGCACAGCCATGACCAGTTCCTGATTCTGGGAGTTGAGAGACTCTTTCAGGGGTTGCTCCCAACTAGGATGAATCTCGATTCCGGGGCTGCGAGCCATTCCAGAAAGCAAGAGTAGACGATTAGAGTCTGAAAGGGAGGGCTTGGCCAGCACCCGACCCAGCAGCGTTTGAATCTGGTCCTGGCTGGCGAAGCGAACCACCAGATTCCGAATCATGTCTTGCTGATAACTTTCGAGCGCGGGAGACTCCAACCATCGATTCAAGAGTTCAGCCACTGATGCCGTCCATTCGGTCCGTTCATTGATGACCATGAGAGCGGCGTCTCTCAACTGCGCATCTTCCGAGTCAAGGAGCGGCACGACCTGACCGGGCTCCAGGTGTCCACTGTCCATTTGATCTAGAGCCATCAGGGCCCCGCGTTGGACACTGGGGCTGTCACTCCTGAGACCGGCCGAGGTGGGTTGAGGCTTATCGAGTTCAATGAGGGCGTAGGTCAGCGCGTGGTGCAGCATCCGGTCCTCATTGGCCCGCTCCAATGCCACAAGCAGCGGCTCGACGGCCCCGGGTACCTTTAAACGTCCCAGAGCAGCAGCCGCTTCTCGCCGGACGGAGGGATGATCATCGTAAAGCAGCGTTTTCAACAGGGGGCCGGCTTGCGTATCTCGGGTGGTGAAAACACTGCGGCACGCCGCCTGGCGGACTCCGGGGTCCTTGTCCTGAAGAGCAGACCGCACTGCCTCCAGCGCTGGTTCGGTCCCGATGCGAGTGAGGGTCCAGACCGCCTGCACACGGGACTGCCGTTCGCCTTCGGCCAAGACCTTGACCAACTCTCTGATCGCCTCACTGCCCTTTCGCGAAAGGGCCTCCACCGCGCGATCGCGAACCACAGGCCGATCATCGTTCAAACGAGATGCCAACTCTTGAGGGGAGGCGGTTTCCCACTCGAGATCGAGACCTCGGGGATCCTTTGGGCCGGAGACGCCTTTCTTGCGGATACGATAAATCGCTCCAAGCACATCAGGCTTGGCAACACCGGAACTCGGGCACCCGATTCTAAACCATCCGCCGGTATCGATAATCAGGAGGCTGCCGTCTGCATCCTCGACAATATCAGTGAAATGAGCGTCGGGACTGGTCGATGAGAGAAAAACCTCAGTTTCGCCCGTGAAGGACGAACCATCTCTCTCCATCATGACGCGCATGACACGGTGGGTATTGAACTCTGCAAGAAAAAGGTTGTTCCGGTAGTCATCACCAAATTGCATGCCTTGGTATCGCAGCAGCCCTGCCGGCGCGACATGCCCGAGATTAACGGCAGGTGGAAGCAAGTCGCCACTCTTTTTGAATTCGGCGAGAGCTCGCTCCATCCAAGGATAGACGCCTCCATAAACCCAGTGGACGATCGCATCGGCTCGAGGACCGGAATAGAAGATATCAACAGTACCGAAGATATCTCCCTCTTCGGTGAAGACCAGTTCCACAGGGTTGTCCATACCTCCACCGGAAAACACATGAAGATCAGAGCCATCCGGGCGCGACGTCCAAATACGTGCGCCCAGCCCCTTGGACACCAGGCGATCCCCCTCATAAACTTCATGCCCCTTGCGTCCGTGACACCAGAAAAGCCGGCCCGTGGGGCTGAGAAAGGGCCCATGAACGTCGGCGGCATTTCCGGTGTATTCGAACCCGGTAGCAATCTCCTGTCGCCGATCGGATACTCCGTCGCCATTGGTATCTTCGAGTTTCCAGATCGAGGGCGGCGAAGCCGAATACAACGCTCCATCGTGCCAAAGCACTCCCTGAGGAAAGGTCATCTCATCGGCAAAAACCGTGGATTTATCAAAAATCCCATCGCCATCGGTATCCTCCAGCAGCCGGATCAGGTTGGGTAACTGCTCTTCCAGCTCATCCTTCCTCAGGTTGAGCCCGGCATTATCGGCTACGAATAGCCGTCCCTGGTCATCAAAGGCAGCCATGACCGGATGTTGAACCAGTGGAGGAGCGGCCACCAGTTCGATCTCAAATCCTGCTGGAACCTGTAACGGAGGAGGCTCGAACGGCTCGAATGCGCTGGAGCCTGACTCCGGGAGGAACCAAGACACCGCCACTGCTGCGGCCAAGAGGATTGCGAGGGGACCTATGCGCTTCATAGAAACATTCCTTTCATAGGTCTCCTTTCTATCACATGAACCTCCTTGTTGGTGTAAAGATGCCACCGCCCCTCATTCAAGGCACCTCTAGCGCAAAAGCCTTCCGTTCCGGACGCACGGGACGCTTTAACCATAAGGGTCGTCGCAAACCAAGCTGAGCCGGAACGGACCGTGTCATATCCAACCATTCCTTATAGATCTCGTGAGCGCGGCGGGTATCGACGTAAATGTCTCCGTATCGATCTTCTCCCCTGGCTTTCTCCACACGAATCTTTTGATGCCAGCAATGCATTCCGCTGACGGGATCCGGCTGAACAGGGAAAGTCAGGTTCTGGTGCACCCCACCATCGCTCCAGAAGATTCTGTTGGAGTCTGGGTCATTGCTATCAAAACGGCGAATCCCATCCACCAGCTCCATCTTCCACTCGCCTTCGCTGAGTTGAGATACCTGGACAACATTGGTGGACCATCGGTTGGAGGGGACATCCTGTGGCCGACGCCATCGGCCTAGATGATGGGAACAGGCGACAATGCCGGGTCTTATTGCCTCGGTAACCCACAGCCTATCTACGAAATAACCGATTTCCGTAACAATTCGAACAAGGTCACCCGTACTGAGGTCCAGCCTTGCAGCGTCGGATGTGTGCATCCAGACGGGATTTCGGTTCGAGATCTCGGCCAGCCACTTGGCATTGCCCGATCGCGAGTGAATCAAGGTTGGAAGCCGAAAGGTAGGAACAAGCACGAACTCTCCATCCTCTGATTTCAAACGGGATGGATGAACATGACTCTTGATGTAACCGGGCACGGCATACTCGGGCCAACCCCACTCGGCAAGCGTTTCAGAATAGAATTCCTGTCTGCGCGAGGGGGTCAAAAACCCGACGCAAGCCACCCCGTCAACTACCACGCCGATCGGTTCCCCATTCTTTCGAACTACCTGACTAATCGGGTCGATTTCGCTCGCCTGCAATTCTTCTTCGGAAAGGGGACGCAGGTGCTCCTCATAGCAGGTCTTTTTTATTTCAAAGACCCCGTATTTGCGCATGTAGTCCAGTGGCGCTAAGCCCTCCTGCTCGGCCTGCTCTCGGAGTCCCGGCGTGTTTTCGAAAATATAGCGATAGTATTCGTCGATGCTTATCTTCTGACCGGGCCTATAGGGCGAAATAAAGTGCTTTCTAATTGCCAGTGACCCGTCCGGATCAATCCGCCAGGAGAGCTCGATCCAGTATTCATCCTCTTCCCACACTTCCCCCGGATTGACTTCATGAGTGAACGTCACGTCGCGCCCCATGCGACGGGCTGCTTCACGCAGCACAGGCTGGCGAAAAGCGATCCACAGCCCGGCATGGGTCTCATAGCTGATCAAATCATGCCTTTCGCTGGCTTGGCCCATCGGGAGAACGTAGTCGGCAAAAAGCGCGGTTTCGTTCCAGGTCGGTGTCAGGGCCACATGAAGACCGATCTTCTCTTGATCCTGCAACACTTCCATCCAGGAGAACCCATCTGGATAAGTCCATACGGGATTGAAGACGCGTGTAAAATAAACAGAAACCTTCCCCCGGCCTTCTTTCAGAAAATGAGGAAGCAAGACGCTCATCTCGTAATGAGCGAGGGGAAATTCCTTCGGAAACAACAATTCATTCCAGAATTTCTGGGCTGGAGGCACATCGAAGAAACGAGGCTTGAATTTGTTCCAGTCAGAAGGTAGCGTGCCGCCCCTGGTTCCCACACTCCCTGTTAATACATTCAAGAAATGGAGGGCTCTGGCCACCGCCCAGCCGCCCAGATTGCCGCTACTCGCACTGCGCCAGTTGTGGGTGGCCAGTCGCGAGCCGGCCTTTCCGATCCGTCGTGCGACAGTTGCAATGGTGCGCGCTGGGACACCACTCTCTTGCTCGGCAAACTCCGCCGTAAACTCCTGATAGACTTCCTGTAGCACGGAGATAAAAGATTCGAAAGTCCTTTCCTTCGTCGGGTAGACCTTCGCAAGGTAAGCTTCCCAGTTGACCCAGTGGCGCAAAAAGGATTCGTCAAAAAGACCCTCATCGAGGATGATTCTTGCCATAGCCAGCAGCACGGCGGCTTCGCTGCCGGGATAGGTCGGTAACCAGTAATTGGCCATGCTGGCAGTGTTCGATAAGCGAGGATCCATCACAGCCAGCTCGGCACCTTTCATCATGGCCTCAATGATTCGCTGGGCATGAGGATTGAAATAATGGCCCGACTCGAGATGTGCACTGATTAACAGAATGAACTCCGCTTCTGCATAGTCGGGAGAAGGACGATCGTGTCCTTGCCAAATGCTATACCCAAAGCGGGCGCTGGCAGAACAAACGTTGGTATGGCTATTATGTCCATCGATCCCCCATGATTGCAGGATTCGTTCTGCATACCCTTCGTAACCGGGACGCCCGACGTGATACATGATTTCGTTGTGTCGACCTTCCACCAGCGCCTGACGCACCTTTAAAGCCACTTCTTCAAGCGCCTGATCCCATGAGATACGCTCCCATTTTCCTTCACCGCGTTCACCTGCTCGCTTGAGCGGGTAGAGAATCCGATCCGGATCCTGGATCTGATTAATGGTAGCCGGCCCCTTGGCGCAATTTCGCCCGCGGCTTCCGGGATGATAGGGATTTCCCTCGAACTTACGCACTTCCAGCGTCGCTTTGTCGACGTAGCTGAGCAGACCACACCCTGCTTCACAGTTAAAGCAGGTGGTTGGAACGATCATGTATCGTCGACGATCACGGCGAGGCCAGCTGGTGGCTTCGTACTCTACCCAATCATCCCACTGCTCCGGGGGAGGATAACTCCGCAACGGAGCGGATTGCTCCGGCCGAGGCAGATCCGCTTCTGGATTTTCGTGAAGTCGTGGGATCAGGTGGAGCCTCTCGGCGATACTCTCAATCAAACCCACTTTAGGCTTACGCATCACTCGGTCCTTTCCAATAGCTTCGGGCAAATCGCAACTCTTGTCCGGCTGTCGAGACCTCTTCAGCTCGGCTCGATCCCAGCGCGCGGGCGCGAAGGCTAAGACGTCAACTCAGCGGGATGAGCTGAGGAGCACGCACCCAGATGTATTCAACGACGTAAATTCCCACCAGGGTCAAACCTCCCGCGACCGATAAGAAAAGACCTCCATCCGGTAATAGGAGTCCTAGCGGCAGGAGATTTCCCACTACGACCACGCCTAGCCAGAACCAGACCTTGAACCGACCCCTCAGGATCATCTTAGATGTCGTCCGAGAATCATCGGTAGAGTGAGGTGTCCCAAACTCCACTACCAGTGACAACAGATGAAACAAGATGGCGGCGAACAGGATCCACCGAAGAGCCTCGAGGGCCTGCGACCCCGGATGGGCCATCGGAGCCAGCAACACCAAGAGGGCCGCTCCGGCCATAATGGAGTGGATCAGGAAATGGAAACTGAGTAACGGACTCTGCCAGAAGTCTCTTCCCCTGGCCTGTGCAAAAAGAAAGGCTGTATAGACTGCGGTCAGTAACCCTGTGATGATTCCCAACCCGACAAGGAGGGAATCACCTCTGCTAAAGCCTAGAAGCTTTGCCGCAATACAGAGAGCCAAGACTGTTCCGAAGGCGGTCATGAAATAAGCTCCCCGTACGAGCCAGCTCTTCCACTGAGGTCGAAACAGGACATACAGAAAA
>DATGOF010000268.1:0-8533 GCA_035306285.1 Acidobacteriota bacterium
GGAAACGGATGACGGATTCTTCGCGGTACCTCAAAGCGGGAGTGAGCGGATCGTTGTCGGGTTGGATTCGGAGAAACGCCGACGCGTGGGTTCCTATCCAGATTCCCAGCAGGCCCAACATCCCAACCGCACCGAAGAGGAGTATTCGTCGATGACCAGGGCGATCGAGGCTGCGGAGCGCGGTAGCCACACGATCGGACAGAATTGACAGGTCGACTGCCAGGATCACTGCCGACGAGAACAGAATCAAGAAAACGTAGCGTTCCGCCTGGCGTACGGTGTTCAGGATGGAAATATGCCAGGTCACTTTTGCAATGAGGCCGGCGTCTCCCAGCGATGCCAGGAAAGCGAAAGTGCCCAGGACCAATGCGTACAGCAGCAAGAGCCTGCGGGCCGAATTCTCAGACCGCAGGAAGAAAAGGAATGCCACTCCACCGAGTACCGCCAGCGGTATCCAGCTCCAGAGCAGATAATTTAACAACTCTGGGCTCAGCGTACTCACGAATCCGTAGATTTCATATGGAACGGAGCTGAATCCGGGTGTCCGTTCAGGTGCCCACCGGTAGGAATGGGAAACATATTCTACGGTGAGCAGCCATTGAGGCGCCGTTATGAGGACGGCGGCACTGACAATCCAGAAAAGCTGACCGAAAGCACGCCCCCAGCCTGGAGCCGTCAATGCGTAAAAGAAAGCCAGCAAAGCCAATGCGATAGAGCTGTGAAGGAAGGGCTGTGTGTGCCCTCCAAGAAGAGCGAGAGAAAGCGAAGCAGCGGCCAGTAAAGTGTATAGGATCCGGTTTCTTGGCTTACTCTCGAGGGTTTTTTGATAGCTGTAGAGGATCAGAGGGAGATAAATCATCCCCACCAGCCGGTTAGGTTGAGCCCAGTCGAGGTAGGCTGCAAAGGCGAATCCTCCAAACACGGCCGCCAGACGACCAAAGCCGCTGCTGCTGAGGAAGAGCGCCATGAAGTAGAAGGCAAAGACGTAATGAAAAAATATATACCAGTCCAGAGTGTAGGGTGAGAGGGAGTCTCCGAAGAGAATACCGAGCAGGATGTTAGGAGGATAAAACACTCCCGTCTGGAGTTCGCCCGCGAAGCTGGTGCCACTGAAGCTCGTGAAATCCCACAGAGGAGGCGTCAAGTTTTGCCAGTGTCGGGCGAGATAGACCATCCAGGGAAATGTTTGCACGGAGGCATCGAAACCGCGCACCAGTGTCCCTTGCCGATGGAGCAGCACGTCTTGAAACGCCGTCAGGAAGACCACGACGGCGATGCCCAGGAAGAAAATGTGCTGTCGCAAGGGGGGGTGATCCTGTACCACGACCGACAGATTGTTTCTTTTCTGAGCCGTAGTGTCCAGAGTTGGAAAAGGGAACCTCGGATTTGGAAGCGGGGGAGATGGACCCTGAGCAATGAGGGGGAGGGAATGTGTAAGGTATCACACGACACCTACCGTGGATCGGCTGATTCAGCAGGCGCTGCATCAGGTTCTTACGCCCGCTGGCCGGACGGTACACAGCTTTTCGGTAGCGAGGATCCAGGCCGGGCAGTGCAAATAAGATCATCATCGAAGAGTAAAGTCGGCAGTTGATGGAGAGTAGCAAGTTGTTCTTTATAGCCGGCACCGACCGTGCCCCCGTCCTGTTGGCCCGGCCGTGCTCTGTCATTCAGTCGCTTCAGCGACTCGATCAGCCGCTATTTCAAACTCAACGTAGGCGGGTTTCCGAGGGGGTTGTATCATCGCGCTCGGAGAGGGAACCAGCAGCCATCTGGGGGCAGTTTAGCGGGGGCGTATTTTAGAGGTACCGTCGCCATCCGGGGGCGAGTTTAGGGGTGCGTGTTCGCAGAAGAATGCACCAGCCACAGGGGCTAGTTTAGGAGTCGCGCGTTCGATTGATAACAGGGGCTTTCTGTTATACTGAGCGTCTTCTGGACTCGGAACCGAAAGATTGGGCGGGGCTAGCTCAGCTGGTCAGAGCGCCGGTCTTACAAACCGGAGGTCGGCGGTTCGAACCCGCCGCCCCGCACCATCTACCTCTTCTACCATCATAGACTTAGATTGCACTTTCACTTTGCTCCGTTTGGAGCCATCCGCCTGACAGAATCAGGAATTCAATCATCGCCTCATATCTTTTCCCCCGCCGGCCGGACCTGTGACCACGACTGGGAAAATAATCTGATCGGCGGCATTTAGCGACGAGTGGAATAACAGCAGGATCAAAACCGCTCATAGTTTTCCGGTAACACATCTCCTGTAATACTCTGTTGTTCAAGTTAGGATTAAGCGCCCAGTCCCTTAATCTGCACGCGCATGGACCGGAAGAGCCGTAAACGCAAACTGCTCTCCGTGTAACGCTTTCAGAGCGCCTAGCGCCACTGGTACGTTGCTTTCGAGTTCCAGATAGCCCCAGGTATCTTCAAAGGAGCACTCGGAGGCAAGTTCATCCCAAAAATGAGCGATTCGGCTTTCGGGCGGGACGATGACCTCTGTCTTACAGAGATCGAACTGTGGGTCGTCCCCCGCCACAAACGTTAACGAAACCTCGGCGGCTTTCTCAGTAGAGGGATTGACGATTGCGTAAGCCGAGGTCGCGCTGCTGGTCGCAATCCAGGAGGCGACGAAGCTCAGCGAAGGTCGGACTCCTAAAAGAGAAACGCTGCTGACAACTTCGCCCGAATCTGTGCGAAGAATAAGAGTCTCAATGCTTTCCAGGATTGTCGCCGGCGAATCAAACTGGAGCGTTATCCAGCCCTCCTGAAGCTCACCAGCGTCACGAACAGGGAAGGCAGTCGCTCTTGTTCCTACCGAGCCAAAATTCGAATCTCTGCACCACGAGTCAAAAGGTGTGCTCTGGAGTATAAAAATAGTGAAAGGTCCGCCGTCATTTGTTTTTCCAAAAAAGCAGACCTCTGCATTGTCGTCCGCCAGAGCGTCGAGAGTCACCTCGAACCTGCCAACTCCTGCAGCTGGGCCAGTGACGATTGTTGGAAAAACAATCGAGTCTTGAGAGCAAATGTCTATAGTCAGCGAACACAGGATAAGCACTAACATGGCTGGGGATCTAAGCAGCATCGCCTCCACTCCCTTAATCGATTGTTCAAGGACTTGTAGCTTCTATGTAAGGATGCGTCTGATCGAGGTTTAGTCGAGTCTGACCCGCTTTGGTCGTCGTCGCAACCTTCCCTTCTTCGACCACTTCTCCATCATAGTCCAGAATCACGTAGTAGCTTTTCTTATCGGACAGATCCAATCCAACCGTGAAATGACGCTCTTGCTTGTGATAACCTTGCATTCGGCCAGTCTCCTTTCTGTTTGCACCAAACAGTGCGTTTTTGCAGACCATTATAGGTACTGCGTCAAAGGGGGCTGGCCTTCTCATCCCTATCTCTGCGGTTAGCCTTTCTAAAACTCTGCATCCTCTGTGCCTCGGCGGTCCGCCCTGCTTAAACCTCCGCATCATCGGCGCCTCGTTGGAAAGATCTTTACGCTGAAAGCGCTGTATCCCCAATCGCTTTAAACCGGGAAAATTTGCCGCTTGCACCGTAATTTTTCCTGACTCCGGGTCCGGCCCAAACAGCGTGAGATCTTCTGAAAGCCTGTTAAGTCGTTGTGAGCCAGAAATAACGCGTTTCTTCAGGACTGGCACGCATATTGCTAGCTCTCCATCCAGAACACAGTAATTTTATTGGGTAGCAGTGGATCCGTTTGCGAGACATCCCTGCTAACGTCGGCCATACCGGCCAGGAGGAGCCATGTATAATCTCGTCTATGTGTTGCTTGTTATCATTCTCATCATTGTCCTGATGCGCCTTCTCTAAATCGTCTCCATTCACGAGACCGAGATCAAGTTGACGGTTTGCCCTCTTAGAGATCCGTAAGAGTCTATTCGGACGATCTGAACGGTTCAGGTCGGAGGGCGTGATCGTCTTTCCCACCGTTCTCCTCTTCTTGGAGTGAGATAAAAAAACCTGCGGCGTTAGAAGGTATCCATTTTCAACGAATAAGAGTGTTCGGTTCATTACTACCAAATCCGTGTCCCAAAACTTTCCAGAATGATTTGAGACCATCTCTGTATTGATCTAATCTAAAAACTCTACAGGGAGGCCATCGGTAAAGGCGGGCGAACTCTCTTAGGGCTGACTTTCGTTACTTTGCTACCGACAATCCGTGAGAGTTCATGCGAGAGTCATTGAGGAACGTGGCGGGCTGTGACCAACCTGAGCGGGTTCAGGGACTCGGGTTGGACTCTGAAGTTAACCTTAACTAGTTGTGCATAGGGGGAATTTTCCATTCCTGCGAAGGGGGAACTATGGGGACTAGGATGTTCATCGTTGATGACCACCCGGCTGTACGGTTGGGACTCAGGTCACTGATCTCTCAAGAAGACGATTTCGAAATAGTTGGGGAAGCTGCGTCGATTGGAGAAGCACTTGAGAAGGTGCGTGCCCTCCAGCCGGAGATAGCCATCGTCGACATTTCATTTGAGAAAGGACGAGATGGGTTGGAGCTTGTCCAGCAATTGAGCGGAGAAGTGAAAATTCTCGTTTGTTCCTACCATGATGAACGGCTGTTTGCGGAACGGGCACTGGCTGCCGGAGCTCGTGGCTATATTCAGAAGAGTGAGGTTCTGGATGAAGTCGTGAATGCCCTCCGTCGAATCAGGAAAGGCGAGGTCTACCTCAGTCAACGGATGTCGCAACATTTGCTGCGGATGATCGGCCATAAGCGTGAAGACGGGATTTCCCTGATGGACCTCACGAATCGAGAACTCGAAGTTTTCAAGTTGCTGGGAATTGGATGTGAAACCTGGGAAGTGGCCGAACGGCTTAATCTCAGCCCCAAGACGGTGGCCAAGCATTATGAAAACATCATGGCCAAGCTCAACATCCAGAGTAAAGCCAAACTGCTTTATCATGCCGTGATCTGGACGCGAGAAGAGCAGAACTCGGCCTAACTCCATGGATCAAAGTGGAGCCACGCGGTCTCGACGGAGTTTTGCCACAAGCCCGCTAGTCTGGCCGGGCCAATCGGGATAGAATAGCTCGCGTCATGTGAGATTCCTTCAAGGTGCTTTGGAACAACAAAAGGAGTGCTATGAGTAAGGATCATTGGCCCAACCGGCGGGAGTTTCTAAATCGATCGCTGAAAGCAAGCGTGGCCCTGGGAGGGTTATCGCTAGTACCTAATCCCCTGTTTGCCGCTCCCCGTCCGCAAAGTGATAACTGGAGAATTGGGATCTACACCCGTCCCTGGCACAACTTTGATTATCGCGTGGCTCTCGACGCTATCGTGGAGGCCGGTTACCGTCAGGTAGGATTGATGTCGCACCGCCCGGAAGGATCGGGGCGCCCCCGCTCTGTTATCGGCATTGAAACCACTTCGAAAGAGGTGGCGGCAGTTCTAAAAGAACTGCAGAGCCGTAATCTCGAAGTGCCGTCGATCTGGGGAGGGGGACTGCCGGTTAAAGAGTCGCTCCAGGCGGGTATCGATGCCATGAGGAAATTGATCGACAACTGCGCTGCTGTGGGTGCCCGGTCGGTTCTGATGGGAGGAACAGGGCGCGAAGAGCTGGCTGATCGCTATTACAAAGCCATTGCGGAAAGCTGCGATTATGCTGCGGACAAGGGAATCATGATCAACATCAAACCGCATGGTGGGACTAACACGACCGGTCCACAATGCCGCCGGCTGATCGAAGATATCGGCCATGAGAATTTCACGCTCTGGTATGACCCGGGCAATATCTATTACTACACTGATGGAGAACTGGACCCGGTTGACGATTCCAGGACGGTGAATGGACTCGTCAAGAATGGAATGTCGATCAAAGACTTCACGATGACGAGGGAGGGTGGAGAGGTGCGTAAAGAGGTTATGCTCACCCCCGGTGAGGGCTGGGTAGACTTTCCCAAAGTCATGAGCAATCTCGTGCAGGGAGGATTCACCTCTGGCGACCTGGTCGTAGAATGCGTTAGTCTGGGTGACGGTAGCCTGTCTTTTGTCACCCAGGAAGCCAGAAAGGCGCGCGAGTTTGTCGAGCAGCTGGTGAGCTCCCTGTAATCCAGCAGGTGTGATCCCTGCGGTTGCTTTCACTGCAAAGGCGCAGAGGACACAGGTGGGGCAGGCCGTTTTTGGCCCAGTCTTTCTCCGTGTCCTCCGGCTTCTGTAGTTAGAAAAAACGCACCTCTATCGGGCCGAAAGCTCCTTTACCCGGATGTTGCGGTAACGCACCTTGTTGCCCTCCTTCCACAACGTGAGATGGCTCACGTCGGGATGGACCTGGAGAGCGATATACCCCTCGGCGGGTACTTCGGCTGCCATTTCAGGAGTATGTAAGAAATCCGTAATTTTCTCACCGTTTAGCCATACTTGAATGCGTGCGGGATTTCCCTCGATACGAATCTCTAGATCATTCCAGTTGTCCCGTTTGAAGTGGTCGATTCCTTGAGGATTACGGAATACGACGCCCTTTCCCCACGGAAGATAAATCGCCCCGATCTCGCCTTTAGGCCGAAAGTCGAGAGTGACCTGGTGACTCTTGCCGGTTTCCCCGACACGCAGAAAGACCCCACTGTCGACCGGCCAGTCGAGCTTGACCTCCAGCTTGAGAATAAAATCCTTAAACTTACGATCAGTTATAAAGAGTCCACCCTTTCCGGGCGGGTCCTGGTCCCCCACCAGAATGCCGTCTTCCACTGTCCATGTACCACCGACATGTTCTTTCGGCACGCCGTCGTGGACGCGCCAGCCATTGAGGGTCTTACCGTCAAACAACGGGACAAAGCCTTCTTCGTCAGTTTCGGCTCCCCAGCACGGGATTGCCAGCGTGGTCGCGATCAGAGTCAGGGTGAGAAGTGCGTGCTTTAACATGTTTCCAGATATCCTTTTCCTGTATCGATATTCTAAGTGCCGGCGGATGTTATCTCTTGTTCTTGGCTAAGATCGATTGAATGACTGGGGCGAGAGTGTCTGCCATGCGCACGAAGCCGAGATCGGTGGGATGGGTTCCATCCACGGTTCCATCACCGTCAGCTCCCAAAAGTTCATCGGCTCTGA
Organism: Acidobacteriota bacterium; assembly: GCA_035306285.1. GTDB lineage: Bacteria > Acidobacteriota > UBA6911 > RPQK01 > JAPXNP01 > DATGOF01. The sequence continues at coordinate 7,061 of DATGOF010000268.1, forward strand.
CATAATAAAGATTCCTGTCCCCTGCACTTACAGCTGTCTCATAGAAGTTCCTCAGAAATACATTGGAGGTTTGATATCTTTCGCGTCGGTACTGGACGAGAAAGGCGTCTGTATAGACGATGTTTTCGACCAAAACAATCGGTGTCTCCGGATGTTTCTTGCGAATGATTTCGACGAAGGGCCCGATTCGCTCTTTCACTTCGGTCGGACTCAAGTTCGGCAAACTGTCCAGAATGTAAATGGCAGGATCGAGTTCCGCCAGCAGACGGGCCATTTCGGGCTCCGTCTTGCCATTTCCGGAGAAGCCCAGATTTATGAAATCGACGTCGAGCCGACGTCCGATGATGGCGGGATAAGACATTCCCGGACGGGAAGCGCAACCTCCATGGGTGATCGAAGTTCCATAGAAAAGCAACGTTGTCAAACTTTGGTTTGGGACAGCCTCGATTGACGATCCGTCGTCGGGTACTCCGATTTGAAGACTCCGTGTCCCATTGTAAAGTGGCAGGTACAGGAGATACTGTCGCGTTCCAGGTTCCAGATCCCAGGCCAGAAGGGCCTCGCTGGTAGGAGACTCACCAGGACGTCCGGTACCCAGCCATTTCCAGTCGCTTCCCACCTGAACGTATAGATCCAGGCCACTGACGCCGGTAGCCGGCATGTGGGGCAGAGCCATTCGCTCGGAACGGACGGTCCAACGAGCCGCTATCGCCACCGCATCAGTCCTGAAAAGGATGCGAATTCCTGAGGAATGACGGCTTAGATTCCAGACCTCTTCCCGTACGATCTTTTCAGCTCGGGCAGGAAGCCGGTCATACAGCTCTGCCGTGTCTTCCCAACCCTTTCCGAGGATCGTAAGTTCAGAGGCATCGACCCACTGAAAAGTATCAATTGAAGGACGCTCTGACTGTGCCGGTAACCCGGACACTGTCAGCAGGGAGGCAGCCAGAAACAAGAGTATGCGATTGATCATATGATGCTGATGATACGCCAGAGATTTGAGAGAAAAAAGAAGCGGGAACCTTCCCTTCCTGTAAACACTGAAAAAATCCCGTGACTGCAGAGTCGAAGGATTTGGTTCTCAGGAGAAAGAAATCTATTCGTACTGAGCCGAAATTTGCACGGGGGGTAGAAACGGGAATCTCCCTGGGGCGTATATACGTTTTGAAACTAGTTCTCGCTCGAATCGAAAGAGCTCACCGGCGCAGACGGAACGTTCGCACGAGAAATTTCAAAAAGGATGTAAATAAACATGAAAATGGGAAGGGCCGTTCGTTTTCTGCTAACTGGTTTGCTGGTCACGGCGGCAATGGTCGTAGGATACCTATTCTTCTTTAGAGCCACAGCCGATCCGGCAGACCGCTATCTTGCTGTGCCGGTTGGACAAGGTGATGTTCGTCGCACGGTTAGCGCCACAGGTTTGCTCCATGCTGTCGTGACCGTGCAGGTAGGAAGTCAGGTTTCAGGACGAAT
>DATGOF010000269.1:0-5123 GCA_035306285.1 Acidobacteriota bacterium
GCGAGCCGGCTGGGAGCCGACGAAGGAATGCTGGTGGAGGAGAACGGTCAGAATGTTCCCGACCAATCCTTCGACGTATTGATCGATACAACTGGATCACCGGCCGCGCTGGAGCAGGCTCTCCGAATGACCCGAAGGGAGCTGCATTTAAAATCGACTCACGGGAGACCAGCTTCTGGGCTGCGCCACCTGACCGAATTCGTAGTCGACGAACTGAGTCTGCAAAGGTGGGACCCATCGACCTTTAAGCTTCCAGAGTCCGAACAGCCCTTTTCCGTGGCCTGGCTGGCCCATTCGTCGCCTCCACGTGACGTGCCCGCAGTACTTCAAGGTCATGACGCTGCGGAGCTGTTACGGGTTCTCGAGTCAGGAACGGCACCCGACGCTTTGCCTCGGACCCGGTATGCGGTTATCGATTCCCTGAATGACATCGACAGCGTCATTCGTCCGACCTCAGAACGCGAAGTATCGATTTTGGAGCCTCGGGGCACTATTTTTGTTTCCTCAGACGATGCCACGGAGTTGGATAATTCAGCTTTGCTAGACGCCATTGTAAAGCGTGGCCTGAAACTTTCGAGTTCCCGCTGCGGCGATTTCGACGAAGCTCTTAAGTTGTTGATGAAAGACGGTCAACTGCAGCAGATTGGCAGGGACTTCGTCAGCGAGGTGCTCTCTCCTTCACAGATAGAGGAAGCCTTCCGGAAGGCTGCATCTCCTGAATTCGTAAAGATAGTGGTGTCTCACACATAGATGGGGAACGGACTGACCTGACTCGCGGTTAGCGCAGTGTTTTGTGAAGGAGAGGAAGCTACGAATCGTCTGTTTCGCGTCGTTTGCGAAGCCAAACTCCCATCCACGCTGCCTGTGAGCGGGCGATCTCCTTTACCAGATGGAGACGACCCTGTTGAGGAGCCTTCAGTTGTTCTTGCTGAAACATTCGCAGGGCTTCTGACCGCCGCATTTTTCCGGATGAAGTGCGGGGCAGTGTCCCCGGCTCGAGTATCCTGACGTGTGCGGGAATGAGCGAGATGCCTTTCAGGATTGCGTCACGAATTGCTTCGGCCAGTGACTCATCGGTCAAATCGGTGTCTACTTTTCGTTCTGCCAGGATCACCAGTTCCTCACCACTGTCTCCGGGTGTACTAACGGCCACGGCGCAGCCTGTCCGCAGACCGGGGACATCCAGCAGCAGTTCTTCGATCTCCTGAGGAGTGTAGTTGCGGCCTCGGATGATAATCAGGTCTTTGACGCGTCCAGAAATATATAGTTCACCCTGATAGAGGAAGCCGAGATCGCCAGTGTCCAGCCAGCCGTCTTTGAAGGTTTGTGCGGTCATATCAGGAGAGCGATAGTAGCCTCGAGCAACGGAGGGACCCTTAATAAAGATGCGACCTATGATTCCTTCCTCAACCGGCCGACCCTGGGGGTCACGGATCTCCAGTGACAAGCCGGGCACGGGTTTTCCCACCGAAGGGATGCGCCGCCCCTTTCCCGGTATGGCTTTCCCCAGTCCCAGTTCCTGGCTGGAGAACTCGGTCACGCGTGGGGGTTTTTCGGGATCCGAAAAGCTGACTCCCAAAACTGCCTCGGCCAACCCGTAGACTGGTGTCAGGGCATTTTTTCGAAAGCCCCACTTCGAGAATCTTTCGGCAAACTGTTCCATGACGTTGGTATTAATCGGTTCAGCACCGTTCAGAGCGTACCTCCAGCTGGAGAGGTCAGCGCCCTCCATATCCTCGTCTTTGATCCGGGAGAGGCAGAGGCCGTAAGCAAAGTCCGGGGCTGGGGAAATGACCGCTTTGTACTCGGAAAGGCTCTGGAGCCAGATGTGGGGCCGGGCAATGAAGGTGTCCGGTCCGATATAGCTGACAGTCCCCGGGCGGTAAAGTCCCATGTACATGCAGCCGACCAGACCCATATCATGATACAGGGGGAGCCAGCACACTGCCCCATTCCTCGCCTCCTCACGAGTAATACCGGCCAAAAAGCTGTTCATCATATCCAGGTTAGCCAGCAGATTTCGATGCGTGATCTCAACTGCCTTCGGTTCTACTGTCGTTCCCGAGGAGAACTGGAGAAACGCGATATCGTCCGGGGAGGCTTCAACTGGGGACCAGTCAGCCGAGTGTTTTCCCAGCTCTGCGACATCAACAACATCCCGCAGCGAAGAGGTTTGGTGTACTACAGGTCCCAGTAAAGTACGAGTGCGGCGGTCGCTGATCAGCAGGGGCGACTCGACCCGTCGTAACATTCGAGAGGTGCGGCCAAAGTATTCGTCGAGCTTTCCAAGACGGAAGGGAGGATAGAGTGCAGTAGGTATTCCACCAGCTAGCTGCACTCCTAAGAAAGCTCGCAGAAAATCAATCGAGGTGGGAAGAATGATCCCGATGACCTGTCCACGGCGGAGACCTCGTTGCCGCAGGTCCGCCGCTACTTTGAGAGATTCTTCAAGAACTGCGGAATAAGTGAAGTAGGTTGCATCGCCGTTTCGGGAAATAAAGCGCGCACCGAAGTCGGTACACTTCTCAAGGCCAAGTAGTACGTCCAGGATTGTCGCGCGGGAAATTGAAGATGAGGTCATGAGCTTCTTTGCACTGCTGTGAGTATGATTTCAACAAAGTCTCCGACAGTTTCAGCTTGCTGAAGTTGGGTTCTTTCTTCCAGCTCGAACCAGAAACCGTATTTTTCTTCCACCTCGGCAATCAATACCGCCTGAGCCAGCGAGTCTAGTTGCAGTCCTCCGACGAGGTTGGTGCTCATCGAGATGGTCTCGACCTTTTCTTTCGGCATCTGCAGTTCTTCTCGTGCCAGCTTTCGCAAATAGTTCAAGACCGAGTCTGCATCGAGAGGGGCTTGTTCCTTAATTTCCGGCATCTATTTTCTATCCTTATACTGCAGCAATGATGAAGTCCCGTCGCGCACGGGGGTTCTTGCTCCTCAGGGTTGTCAGGATAGTAAAGCCGTCTGGCAAAGGAAAGACTTTTTCTCAGGAAGGGTGAATACCGCTATTCGACTCCTGAGAGGGCGGGTATCCTGCCCGCCGTTGCACCATCGTAACCACAGAGGCACCAAGGACACAGAAAAGACTGGTAACGGAGCAGAGGAAGAGTTGTGCTGAAAACACACAATAGTTGGTAACCCGGGGTCAAGTCGAAGCCGGACCCCGGGAATTCCGGTGCCGGTGAATTGTGCTCTGCTCTAAGGAGAGCACAATTCTGGGCACAAATTGTACAGCTCTAGGCGGGCATGCCTGTCTCAACCGAACCTGGACATCCGAACGCGGCTAGAAAGCAGTCGGAAGCACCAGGACTCCTTCTGAAATCAGCCAAATATTCCTGGTGAGACGCTTGGCATGCACCAGAAGTTCCTGGCTGACTTCCTTCTCGATGATGACTCCAGAAGCACCTTCAATCGAGGTCTCGATCTGTCCGGCCAGAGTCAACGCTGCCTGGATATCATTGTCGTCAACAGCAGCCTTGATCTGGGTAAGAAGCAGGACTAGAGAATCACCATAATCTCCCGGGATTCGCCCGCGGGACACAAGTGAAGCGACACGCTGGCCGAAAGAGCTGAGTGTCTCGGGTGCACTCTTGGAAGGACCTCCAACAATATTGGACGCGGTCGACAGCCTGCCATCGCTGTCTTCCGCTTGGACAAAATAGACCGACTGCATTCCGGTCGGTACTGGTTCTTCAAAGAAGAGTTCGGTAGTTTCGCCGATCCACTTGAATTGCTCTGCCAGGCCGAAATTAAGCTGCAGGGCTTGAATGACGCTGCAATCGGCCACTGTCGGTGCGTCACCGCTACAAAGCCCGTCAAGAGCGCCATTGATGATCTCCTGGATGGTGATCGTCTGGTCGGTTCCCGGAATCGGTACTTCAGTCGTCGGCAGGAAGTAATCCAATATTGGACGAACTGTAGCCCGGTAGATGTGGTATTTGACCGCTCCCGGAGTGGGTTCCCACGACAGAGTCACCTTGCTGGGATTCACCAGGAAGCTCACCGACTCTACATTTTTCGGTGCTGGAAGCTCCGGAGTAGAATTGATGGCTGCGCACTGCGGCTTAGTACACATCAGCATGAGCTTGCGTACATCAAGCACTGTGATCGTTCCATCCCGATCAATGTCTCGAGGATCCTCTTCCCCGTCCGCAGGCTGATTTCTAGCAGCCATTAGAACGTTGACATCGTTCATATCGATATCCCCGTCTTCGTCGAAATCGAGAATGGAAGAATCCTGGAATAGCGGAGCTCCGCCTGTCAGTCTGGCTGCACCCATAAAAATACCGAATGGGGTGGACTTCAGGCTTCGAACGCCGTAGTTGATTGGATCGTTGAAGCCGTTGCGGCTGAGAAAGCTCCAGTGTACGCCGTCAGGCGTGTTGTAAAAATCGAAGCCACCCGGCGGAATCAGGGCAACTGCACTGGGTCGATTGAAGAGACGACCCAGGTTGACGCTCCAGTTCCATGTGCCGACAAACAAGTGGTCATCGTGACTGGCCATTCTCCAGAAATGGCCGTTAAAGAAGTTCGCGAAACCATTACCCAGACCACTCAAAGGAGTCTTTAGCCCCTCGGGTGTCACGCGGGGTTCGCCGACGACGACTTCCCAATGATCATCTTTGTCGATTCGGATCATTTCGATCGGACGATTCGTTCCTACATAAAGCTTTCCCTGGAACTCCCAGAGACTCAATCCATTCGGACTCTTCAATCCATCTGGACGAAACGCTCCTGCAGTGACGATGGGGATCCAACTATATGGAAGCGACCCCTGAGCATCGGTCTTGTATACGCCGTAACCGATCGGGTTCAGCGAATCTCCGGTGGTCGCGTAGAGGTAGCCGTTAAAGGTTTTCAGTGTCCAAACGGGAAAGTCCAGTGCCGATGGAGAGGCCTGCTGCCACGCATCGTTTCCGGCCGCCGGATTGTCCGATACGATAACGAAGCCGACACCGCGGAAGTCGCTAGCTGTGGCGAACAATTTGCCATCCAGAGCCTGCAATGAGCGGAAACCACGGACCCGCAACTCCGAAGGAGAGTTCTTCACGATATCTCCCAGGAATGTTCCCGGGTCCTGAGGGATAGCTGTCCAGTTGACGCCGTCTTCCGAACGAAGAATT
>DATGOF010000270.1:0-5587 GCA_035306285.1 Acidobacteriota bacterium
ATTGCCTACGTGTCTCATGTTAAAGAGGGCTTACGTGAACAGGCTGAGAAGTCTGGAGCCGACAGCGTCCTGCCCCGATCGCAATTTTCGAAGAAGTTGCCCGAGTTGCTGACCGAGCTTTCTGAAGAGAAAACTGACTAATTCAGGAACTCGGCGCCCCGGGTATTGTCGGCTGCTTACGATGAATTTCGACTGCCACCGAACGAATCCAGCCCTGCATTTCTGGTGGTAGCTTGTATAATCGCAAACGAATCTCTTCAATAACGAAGCTTTTCAAGATTTCAGTCGACAATTCCTCCGCAAGTCTTTCCAACAGGCTGAACCGGCTTTCCAGCACGATTTCCCGAACTCGCTGAGCCAGTGCCAGGTAGTCCACGGTGTCTTCAAGGTCGTCACTGCTACCCGCGGCTTTCAAATCAAGAAATAGCTCCATATCGATTGAAAGAGGTTGTGGAGCCTTGCGCTCGTCCTCGGTCGTGCCAATATATGCCTGACATTGAAGTCCTTCAATCAGGATGCTGTCCATGATTTAATCTATTAATGAAGTTTTCGATGCGAGTCCAATATTCTTCACCTCCGGCAATATGCTGGCTATTGTGATCGGCTCCTCGTACAACGTAAAAGTCCCTATCCCCTTTAATGAGATCAAAGAGCCTTTCTCCCACCGAAAGGGGAACAACCGTGTCCTGATCACCATGGATCAGGAGGATGGGACAGTCGATGTCTTGAAGAAATTCGACCGTGGCAAGGCGATACTTTGCGAAGTGATTGAGGAATCTGAGGACGGGATAATGTTCGAGTAGAGTCGCCTTGTCGGGGAAGGTCGCTTCCAGGATCAAACCAGCTGGCTCACGCACGGTTGAAGCGTATGCTGATGTTACGCCACCGAGAGATCGACCGAAGTAAACAACCGGAAGTTCTGCTCGCATCAGATGCTTCCAGTAGAAGTCAACAAAGGCCTTGCTGTCTTCCAGAATACCGGCTTCGGTAGGTCGTCCCGTGCTTGCTCCGTAGCCGCGGTAATCGAGTGCAAAAACGCTGTAACCGTGGGTGTAGAGCTGTGCAAGATAATCAAGCCAGACCGAAAGGTTTCCGGCGTTTCCGTGAAAGAAGAGTATCTCCGCGCGGGCATCGGTGCGGGGAAGATACCAGGTGATGATCTGTTCGCCGTCTGAAGTCTCTATTCGATGTTCCTGGTACTCAATTCCGAGGTGGGATGGATTAGTAACCATTGCTCTTAGAGGGTGAAACGTCATCCGCGGCTCCAGCCAGCTGACCGAAAGGCGAAGCGCGACAAAGCTGACGATCAAGACCAGACCGGCGTAGATGATCCACTTCATTAAGGAGGCCTCCTGCGATCCAGAAACAACCCAACCCCAGACGATCCACAGCATCGGGAAAGCATGGTTTGGGGCAACGGTCTGCATCTAAACTCATTACCCTGTGTGCCTTTCAGGGGTAGTTTACTCAATTTCAGTGATTGAGTATATTGTTGATAAGAAAGGATTAAGTATGAAGCTAAACAATGGTATCAAGATTAAATATCTGGGCCATTCCACATTCTTGTTCCATACCGTTGAAGGGAAGAGTCTTATTATCGATCCCTGGATCGAGACCAATCCAGCATGTCCCGATAGCGCTCGTGATATTGACGCGCTCGACATGTTGCTAATAACACACGGACACTCCGATCATACGGGAGACGTGATCTCCCTGGCGAAGAAATTCAAGCCCCAGATTGCCTGCAATTTTGAACTATCCCTTTGGTTAGGAAAGAAGGGCGTTCAGAACGTAAACGGGATGAATAAGGGAGGCAACATCACTCTTGAGGGTCTGAAAGTGACCATGGTCAATGCCTTCCACAGCAGCAGTGTGGTCGAGGGAGATTCCGTTCTTTACGGCGGGGAGCCCTGCGGATATGTCGTGCAGTTTGAGGATGGATTCAAGGTCTATCATGCTGGAGATACCTGCATTTTTGGTGACATGGAGTTGATCGGTGAGCTATACAGGCCGGACCTGGCCCTGCTTCCCATTGGCGACCTGTTTACCATGGGACCTGAGGAGGCCTCCCACGCCTGCCGCCTGCTTGACGTAAAGCACGTTATTCCCATGCATTACGGGACTTTTCCGCCCCTGACAGGTACACCTGAACGGCTCAGTGAACTGACTCGTGACTTGGGCGTGGAAGTTCTTGCTTTGAAGCCGGGCGAGACTTTGGATTGAGTGGTATGGCCTTTTCGAGCTTTGAAGATGAATACCGCGCCCTCACGGAAGGCATTGCCTGGAGAAAGGAAAAGGAGCGCGGCAAAGTTGCTGTTCTAGGAGTCGACCGGATTACCTTCCTGCACTCGATGATCAGTCATGACGTCTCCAGCCTGGACGAATATCAGGGACGCTACGGTACATTCCTGACTGCCACCGGAAAGATTGTTGCCGACTTCTACTACTATCGACTTCCTGAGCAGGTCCTGATTGATCTGAGCACCGCCGCTTCCAGCTTCATCGAGGCACTCGAGAAATTTATCATTATGGACGAAGTCGAACTCCAGGACATATCTGCTTCCTGGCGGCACTTCTCGATTCACGGGCAGAGGAGTCGAGAATTTCTGGCGGATCTTTTCAATACATTCCCTCCTGAGCAGTCCGATCAGGTTGTGCCCTGTAGCTGGCAGGCTGAAGAACTTTTTTGGATCCGTAGGGACGAACTATCGACACCGGGTTATGTCGTGCTGCTATCTCCGGAGGGTGGAGACAAATTTGCCTCGGCCCTGACGGAGTCAACCGCCATAGAAGTAGGTGACGAAGCGTTTAACGTAGTTCGATTAGAGAGAGGCCTACCTCTTTTCGGCCGAGATTTCACGGAGAAGAATAACCCGCTGGAGGCACGTCTGGATTACGCCGTCAGTCTCTCCAAGGGCTGCTATATCGGGCAGGAAGTAATCGCCAGGGCAACCCATATCGGGGGAGTGCCACGCTTGCTGTCGAAGCTGAATGTGGACGGCGATAGGGTCCCCGGATCCGGGAGCCGTGTCATGACGGACGACGGCAAGGAGGCAGGCAAAGTCACCAGTGCCGCCTATTCACCCCGTCTTGGAAGGGTGATTGCATTCGCCTATATCAAGCGGGCGCTCAGCCAGACGGGAAATCGATTACAGGTCGATCTTGACGGACGACTGGTTTCAGCGGAAATCGTCGATCGGTTCCTCTGAGAGCGGTGGCTGAACTGGAACGATCAAGTCTTTGGAGTTCAAGTGGACGCTTGGACGACGCTCTCCCGCCCGCACCTTCTGGATGTATTCGTGAAGATGCAGGAGTTTCCGATTTCGAGGAAACCGCCTTAGTCCACGTTCGGTGACGCTCAAGGCCTCTTTCAGGTCCTGCTCCACCAGGTAGGCCTGTCCCAACCAGTAAAAGGCTTCCGGAAATTCTGCGCCGTGACTGACTGCCTCCTCCAAAAAGAAAAGCGACCGGTCCGAATCGCTGAGAAAGAAATAACAGACGCCGGTGTAGTAGTTTAACTGAGCATCGTCGGGCTTATCTTCTAGCAGTCTCAGGAACAGTGGAAGAGCTTCTTCATATTGGCCGTCGATTGCCAGTAACCGTGCGGTATCCACATTGACATCCTCCCGCTGGCCGTAGATGGGAGCCATGCTCACAAATAGAATGGTCAGGACTATGAGAGGAACCATCAAACAGATTCTGGCATGGCCAGGTGGAACGTACAAGGTATGTGGCGGGGTTGTTGATGGCTTGGGAGATGTCTATGATCTGCGTCTATGATTCTAAAAGACAAGATTGCTGTGGTCACTGGAGGGAACAAAGGTATTGGCAGAGCTATCGCTCATAAACTCGGACGTGAAGGCGCTTCTCTTGCCATCTGTGCTAGAACCGCCGAGACTCTGGCGCTTACTGCTGATGAATTGCGCAGCCAGGGAGTGGAGGTCTATTCAGAAGTCTGCGACCAACGAAATAGAGCCGAGGTTGACCGCTTTATAGCGGCGGCCAAAGAACGATTCGGCCGGTTTGACATTCTAGTCAATAATGCAGGCGCGTCAGGCTTGACTCCGGTGGATGAGGCAGCCGATGACACCTGGAGGAACATCATTGGGACGAATCTGGATGGTCTTTATTACGTGACAAGTCGCGTTGTGCCTGACATGCCGAATGGAGCCCGAATCATTAATATATCATCGGTGCTCGGTCGCTTCGGCGTGCCTGGCTATGCTGCTTATTGCACATCTAAGCACGGAGTGATCGGCTTTACTCGTGCGGCTGCACTCGAACTGGCTGCCCGCAAGATCACCGTGAACGCCGTCTGTCCGGGCTGGGTGGAGACGGATCTAGCACGAATCGGAATGGAACGAGGGGCCCAAGCTTCCGGAGTCACTTATGAAGAGTTTCGGCAACGCGCCCTGGAAGCCGTCCCCCTAAAGGCAATGATCATGCCTGAGGAAGTGGCCGAGTTGGTTTACTTTCTGGCAACACCCGGAGCGGCAAATATCACCGGGCAAACCTACAATATTTGCGGCGGACAAATTATGAACTAGCCTGCCGAGACAATTTGTTTCACCCTGTCCACAATGTTACTGGCACTGATACCGAACGCCTTCATGAGCTGCTTGCTTTCACCGGAACGCGGTAGTTCATTTATGGCCAGGTGATGAAAGTTACACGGGGTGTCTCGTAAGGCTGATAGCACCGCTTCGCCGAGGCCGCCTTCAGGATAATGGTCCTCTACAATCAGTAGATTACCGGTTTCTTTGGCCGCTCTGGTCAAAGTTGCTTTGTCCACAGGTTTGACGGAGTAAAGATCAATCACGCGCGCGCGAATATTTTCCTGGCTTAAGATGTCATAGGCGCTGAGTGCTTCGTGCAGCGTGATGCCGGCGGCAACCAGGGTGACCTGGTCATTGTCGCTACTTCGCAGCACTTTGCAGCCTCCCACTTCAAAAGATTCCTCAGCTGAGTAGAGGATCGGAGTCTTCGGGCGTGTAGTCCTGATATAGACGATTCCCGGTGTTTTCGCAGCCAACTCCACGGCGCGTTCAGCCGAGACTGCATCCGACGGATAGAGTACGGTTGAACCGGCAACCGCCCGCATCATTGCGAGATCTTCTAATCCCATCTGAGAGGGGCCGTCTTCACCGATCGAGACACCGGCGTGCGATCCGCACAGCTTAATGTTTACCTGAGAGATGCCCGCCATTCGAATAAAGTCGTAGGCTCTTGAAAGGAAGCAGGCAAAGGTAGATGCAAAAGGAATCTTGCCGAGGGCAGCCATGCCGGCGGCTGCTCCAACCATATTCTGCTCAGCGATATAACACTCCAGGAAGCGAGCTGGAAATTTCTTGGCGAATGCCTCCGAATAAGTGGAATTCTTTACGTCGCCGTCCAGGGCCACGATTTGATCATTAACTTCTCCGAGTTTCTGCAGGGCAGTACCGAACGCTTGTCGGGTCGCTACCTTTTCCTGCGCTCCGTAGGAGGGTGGGGGTAGGGGGGCGATGGAGATTGAAGTCTGGCCCGAGTCGGTTTTCTCCGGCCCGGCAAGAACCAGCTCTTCTTCCAGCGACAGGTCGTCACCGAT
>DATGOF010000271.1:0-3418 GCA_035306285.1 Acidobacteriota bacterium
GAAACCTGCATCTTCGTCACCTCGACCAGCCACGTGGTCAAATCAGGATAAAGTGTTGCACTTGTCGGCTGACGCTTCCTTCAATCGTATCGCGCAAGGCCCCCAACTTCACCTTGCCGTGAAAGCTCGATCACCAGCTAATACGTTCAATGAACCACACCATGCCTAATCCGAAAATCAGCACCGACGTGACCACCACAGCAGGTTTGTGCCAGCGCTTGTGCATCAAGAAAAGTACAACAGGAAAGGCAATTGCCACGATCGCAACCTGTCCCACCTCGACTCCAAGGTTAAACGAAAGCAATGAGACAACGACCTGTCCGGAAGGCAGACCGAGTTCGCGAAGAATTCCTGAAAAACCAAAACCATGTACCAGACCGAAAAAGAAAGAGACCATCCAGCGAAAGCGGACTTCTCGGAGAAAAAGATTCTCGGCTGCCACATAGCAAATGCTCAGTGCGATCGCTGCTTCGATAAACTGAGTAGGGGGAACGACTACGTCCAATGTCGCAAGTACGAGAGTGAGGCTATGGGCAATCGTGAAGGCCGAGACGATTCCCAGGAGCGACAACAACGACCCACCTAAAACGATCAAACCGAGAAGAAACGCCACGTGATCGTAACCGGTGAAGATATGTTCGATTCCGAGCAGGAGAAAGCTCGTGAAAACTGTACCCGTTGAGCCTCCTAGGGAGGTCAGTCGTACTTCGTACTCGGGCTCTCTAAAATTGAGCAGAAAAGGGGTCGGACGCTCATGTAACGTGACATTCCCCACTACGGAGTGCAACTCGTCGGTCAGCACGTGGAAGGTGGAATGCAAGATTAGCGTGGCAGCCTTCTCATCCAGTGGATGAATTCGTGAGATTTCTAGATACCCTCCCGGGAGGGACTCAAATCCCACAACACTTCCTTCCAGTTCTGCACCGTCTACGAAGATACGAAAGTGCGGCAGCAGCTCTTCTTCAATTCGAGACCGTCTCTGTAACACTTCTTGCGGATCGAGAATGCCATTCCCGTCTCCGTCCAAATTCCCGATCATGTAAAGGTCAAGGACCGAAATCAGGATCTGATTTCGTACGCTGCCCTCTTCTATCTGCACCATCCAGTAGCTGATAGAATTCTGATGGGCAAAGAGCGAAGTAGAGCTCGACGCCAAAAGAAGGATTAGCGGCAGGAATATCCCAGCCCGCCCTGCCAAATGAGAAAAGAGAGATCTCATCACGTTTACTGCTGCCTTAGATCGCTGAGAATCTTTCGGACCTGGTCGATTCTCTCGAAAAGTCCTTCGCGATATCGGAAAGCCTGCTCGTTGATTTGTTCTCCGGGTGACTGGAGAGCCCGTTCCAGCTCTTGAAGATACATCTCAGCTTGATTCAGTCTTTCGCTGAGTCGGTCCTGATTGTGAAAACCGCTCCCTTCTACCGTAATGTATATGGGCGTGGTGTGAGCCACCTGGGTGGGCCCGGCTTCGGCACGAGCGGCAATCCAAATCCCGTTCTTCACCGGTAGTTGGGTATCGATAAAGAGACGATTCTGGTCCTGTTTGCCCTCAGAGCGGACGCTTTCAACCACCTCGCCGTGAACGACAATCTCCAGATTCTTCAGTGGGATCACCTCGTTTCCCAAAGCTTCGGCCGTGACTCTCACAGTATCACCGGCTCGAATATCCAAAGTGTCGCCCGGAAGACGGTCATTGACCCGAAACAGCAATATGGGTCCGCTGCTGACGAAAGTGCGGCCGGACTTTAGACTCGACTTCCACTGTTCAAAGGAAAACTCCGGGCCGACGTAGGTGTAAAAACGAGCGTCACCAATCTGCGAACATCCTGATTCCAGGTTGAAGCGAGGTCCTCGACCACACCAGGGAAAGTCCGACCCGGCGGTCGCCGTCAAAGGGAAACCCAGATCCAGAAAATGATAATAATGCTCGACATGAAGGGGACCACCCGCCACACAGTACTGAAGCAGCTCGAGAAAATCGACCTTCCGGCGGGGAATGTCGAGAGTCATTCCTCGATAACCGTGGAAAGACATGGCTTGATGAGCATATCCACTGATGCCCCCCAGCGACTCAATTTCATCGAACACTTGATCGTAAAAATAGTACTCCCCTGCATGTCTTACAAACCCGTCGGCCACTAGAGAAATGGTATGGCCGATCTCAGGCGTTCGTGGCTCCTCCTGCCCAGAAGTAAGAACGTAATTTCCCTCCTGATAAACTCCGGCGGATCCGAAGGCGTACTGCGAATAATAAGTCGCGAACAGGTCACCCATTTGCAGAAGGTTTCCAACATGGACGTCTTCGGCCGCTAGCCAGCGAAGAATCAAGGGGTCTTCTCTGGGTGACCGGCGCAGGTGGATATGATCGTCGCTGGAGTACCAGCCCCGCTCCGGCATATCGATCCAACGCTCGAGCCGAACACTGACTTTTTTCTCTTCTCCCGGCTGAACGGATATCTCCTGGTTCAGAGGAAAATACTCGTACCCCTTGGAAAGCTGAAGATGATAATTGCCCGGAGCCAGAGAAATGGCAAATGAACCGTCGACATAGAATGCACCATCCGGCTGAAGTGCAAAACCCTCGGCCCGGTCATTTCGGCCATACATCACCGCAATGGCTGCCTCTGGAATCCCCGTCGCCTGCGGAGAAAGCGTAACGGCATCCTCTTCGGAAAAGAGCGACGCGCCTTGATTGTTGGAAATCTTCACGCGAACCGGCGTGGGGCGACCCAATTCATCCAAAATCTCGACTCCCAGGGATGCGGGACTCTGATTCTGAATCGAGAGAGCGAAAGAGATCAGAAGCAAGACCACAAAGGCCATTCGAAAAAGAAGGACGGAGTTAGCCCTGATTGAGCCGAAAAACATTGACCGGACAGACGATTTCATCTCTCTTCCCGAGGTGCGAGATTTCGGGATCACTTTACGGAGAATTAAGCCAGGATGCAAGGCTTGTGCCCGGAGTGAGGTTAACCAGGAAAGGTAGGGATTCGCCTCGGCCGTCAGTTTGCCTCCGGAAGAACGTCACTCCGGATCCAGTGACACAGAAACTCGTTGACCGGCGTCGGAATTTTTCAACCAGCTCTCCTGCTGCAAACGAGCCGGCTCGAGAAATGGACTAGCTGCGGGGGTGGAACTTGTCATACACCTCTTTCAGCCGCCGGCGCGTCACGTACGTATAGATCTGTGTGGTCGATATATCGGTATGCCCGAGCATCATCTGGACCGCGCGAAGATCGGCTCCATTTTCCAGAAGATGCGTCGCAAAGCTATGCCTGAGAACATGGGGGCTCAATTTGTCTGATATCTTCAAAGCCCTTCCGTATTTCTCAACGATCATCCAGAAATACTGCCGGCTCATCTTCCCTCCTTTCTGCGTCAGGAAAAGATAAGGGGAAGATGGCTTCTTTTTTCTAAA
>DATGOF010000272.1:0-6130 GCA_035306285.1 Acidobacteriota bacterium
TCATCGTGACTCAGGGACGAGATTCGCTCGAGTTCTTCAGCCGATAAACCGTCAAGAAGTGCCGTTTGTTTCAGATGCCAGATCTTGTTCGTGCCCGCCAACTGTCGTGCCAGATTGGTCTGATCACTCATCTCTACCCCCCGCGGAGACGTGGTAAAGTCGACATATGTCCGAATCATGTGTCGGAAACTTGATATGAACAGCGACTCCTCAAGACTTGCCGCCTTTGGTCTTCCAGAAACAGAAGACAGAACCGCCAAAGTTTCCAGTTTCGGACTTTCTAACTCCTTACCACGATAAACTCCGCGAAAGGTTCCGGAAATTTTCAGCGCAGTGAGCGAATTAATGGAACAAGCTTCTCGACGATCTTCCTGGAAGCCTCCCGCTCAAGATAGCTCGAACGGGCTCGCCACGTCTCGTACCCACCCAGATCGTGATGCTCTGGCGTCGGAAGGTATCCGTTATATCCGTTTGCCAGAGACACGGTGAAGGTCCCGGTAAATGGGCTCTTCTCGCGAAGCTCCAGGCCAATTTCAACAAAGACTTCACAGGGAATGGCGGCGATGGCGAGGTCTTGAATGCGAAAAGCCTGCAGAATGAGAGGGACTCTCTCGGGATAGTCACTTAAGAAAATGGTTTCCCGCGCGTAAATCTCCTCCAGAGTCTGCATCGTAGGTCCTTTTGCCGACATTACGATCTTCTTGGCCTGCAAGACTTCCTCTTCATCTGGCCGTCTCACACCTAGATCGATCTGTGTCTGTTCGGTACGTAGCGGGATCCAGTCATGGAACTCCAGCGAGCTATAGACCCGGAGGGCCTCGGCAGCGACATCTCCAGCAACCAGATTGATCTGCTCAAACGGTTTCTTCTGCTGACGCTTGTGAAAGAAATCGACGTTATTGATATTTCCACTGGTCCCGTTGGACAGCATTCCGACGAACGACTTGTTCGAATTTCCGTCAGTCAACAAGTCCTTCATGCGCTGTGCAAAAGCACCGTAATAGTCGGCCGAAACCCCTCCTCCGGTTCCGCCCACGTAGTGAAGTGAATAATTGGCGTAGAGCGAAAAAGGAGTTCCATCCGGTCGTCGGACTGCCACTACCACCAGAGTTGGATCCGTAGGTCCTGCCGGCTTCACCCGCTCCGGACCACCCGCAGGTGGGTTGGTCTTGACTTTGTCGATGGCTCCAAAGGGGTTCGGAGCGATTGTCCCCTCCTTCATGAACCACCTTCGATTAAAGACATGCTGGGGAACCTTTCCCATACCCCAGCCGATCTGTGCCGGCTCGAGATTGCCATGCGCTCGGCTGACTGCGTCCGCAATTCTTACGGTCAGGAAGTCCGTATAACGTTTATCCGGTTCGCTCTGGAAGGCGGCGGTGGCAGTTGGTGCCGAATGGGTGTGGGTGGCCGACATCAGCATGTTCTCGATCGGAATTCCGGTTCGCTGATGAGCGATAAACTTTGCCTCATCAAAGATTTCCCGGGGGATGAGACAGCTGTCAACCACCACCAGAGCCAGCTGCGTCTCTCCGTTATCGAGAACGAGCGCCCGGGCGTGAAGCTCATCCTGAATGGAATCGGCAGTCCTGTCCTGCATCCCCCCATTGATTGAGCTGCCCAGAGGTGGAGTGATATTGGCGGTGGCCGCTCCTGCACGTAGGGCGTTCTGGGCAAATACATTAGAGCCGGCAAGAATAAGCGCCAAGAGAAATGCCGCCGTGACAGGCCAAAAAAGCCTGGCTCGATAGTTCGAAACAAGTTGCATTGTAGCCTCCCTGATCGATAAAGACATGGTTCGTGCGAAGCGACTCGCAAGTACGCCGGTAGTCTAGCAAAATCAAGAACGGGATTGGATTGAAATTTAAGATTGTATCTAATCGTGTGCTGAAAGGATCTTGGGCTTGGCAAAAGTCGGTCCGCCGTTCAAGAATAGACTATTACTTACAGGTATCTTGACTGCGTTTCACCCGGATAACTGGAATGCCGTGGACTGACTCCAGGAAGAGGTGGAGCTCAACTCGAGGCGAGCCAATGCAGAACAAACAAGTGTTAGGTACTTTCCGCCGCTGGGTGGTATCTGTCTGGATATTGTCAATGCTGTTGGTGCCCGTCGCTGCGGAAGAGGTTGACCGGCAGCGGAACAGTGACCCGGCTGTCGTTCGGGAGTTGATCGGGAAAGCTGCCCGAGAGGACTCGCGGGTAATGGAATTGCTCAGTTACCTGACCGATGCAGTTGGCCCCCGGTTGACTGGCTCAACCGGCCTTTCTCTGGCCAATCAGTGGGCTCGCGAACGTTTCGAATCGTGGGGACTGCAGAGCAGCCGTTTGGAGCCCTGGGGACACTTTGGACGCGGTTGGGAACTGACACGGCTCAGGCTGGAACTTGTCGAGCCTTATTACCTGCCCCTGATCGGGCAGGTGCGGGCCTGGACGTCTGGTACTCAGGGAGTGATCCGGTCACGACCCATCGCCGTCGTCATCGACGACGATTCCGATTTTGCCCGCTATATGGGAACCCTCGAAGATCGGATTGTGCTGCTGGGCACTCCACCAGAGATCACACTTCCTGAAGCCGGGATGGTCAACCGATGGTCGCAGTCTGATCTCGATGAATTGTTGTACCTTGAAGAGCGACGGCCACGAAGGCGCGGACGAGAGAGGGAATTGCGTAACCTCAGGCAGTTTCGTGAGAAGGTCATTCGCTTCATTCGGGAAGAAGGCGCGTCTCTGCTGATTGAACCGGACTATGGTGGATTCGGAGGTACGCTTTTCGTAGGGGCGGGAGGCTCGCCGCGATCCGAGTCTGTTGAAACGTTGCCTTCGGTTGTGCTGGCCGCCGAACACTACGGTTTGCTGTGGCGGATTCTGAACTGGAGAGACCAGGTCCAGGTGGAAGCGGAAGTCCAGACACGTTTTCTGGAGGAAGATCAACTCGCTTACAATGTCATCGCAGAGATCCCGGGGAGTGACCCCCTGCTGGCCCATGAAGTCGTCATGGCCGGTGCGCATCTGGACTCCTGGCATGCAGCGACCGGCACGTCAGATAATGCAGCGGGCGTAGCGGCTGTGATGGAAGCCGCTCGGCTTCTTAGGGCAGCCGGTGCCAAACCACGGCGAACCGTTTGTTTTGCACTCTGGAGTGGTGAAGAGCAGGGCCTGTTGGGTTCTCGCGCTTACGTCCAGTCCCATTTTCTCGATGAAAATGAAGAAGGACGAAATCGTGAAAGTCACCAGAACTTCTCGGCCTATTTTAATCTAGATAACGGAGCCGGCCAAATTCGAGGACTCTTCTTGCAGGGAAACCTTCAAGCGGGGGAAGTCTTTCAACCCATCGTCGAGTCGCTCCAAGAATATGGCGTTACGACTCTTTCTCCACGATCAACCGGCGGAACCGACCATCTTTCCTTTCACCGTGCCGGACTTCCTGGCTTCCAATTCATTCAAGACCCCCTTTCTTATCGGACGCTTACCCATCACTCCAACATGGACTTTTACGACCATGTTGTAGAGGAGGACCTTCGGCAGGCTTCTGTAGTACTGGCCATTTTCTTGCTGGAAGTCGCCAACCTCGACGAGAAGGTTCCCAGATTTCAGCTGTCTGCTCCCGCTCGTATCCCTCGTTGATAACGATATACATAGCGACTCTCTCGTACTCCGGGCCGAGCGGGTAATTCTTCCCTGATTCAGAATTGTAGAGAGAGAATCCGGGAATCCATCCGTCAGTCGTAAGTTACTGGGCTGCAAGGGGATGCTTTTCCTATGAGCGGAATGGAATGGGTTGTGCTCTCTCGGCCGAGTGCCGTCATCAGACGGCTCAGTTGGCGTACGAAAACAAGAGGAGGATCTTATGAGCGCACGCACAATCTCGCGACACTTTTTTTGGTTGGCCATCTTGGGCCTGCTCCTATCGTTTGTTGTCGCCTGCGGAAGTCCAGAAACGTCCGCAAGTGAAGAGACCGATAATTCGAATCAGACGGAAGAGAACCTGATTGAAGAGGCCGATAGCCCGACTCAAGAGAAAAAGAATCTCAGTGAAGAGGCCGATCGTTCGAATCAAACAAAAGAAGGCTTCATTGAGAAGTTGACTGAGACCTTCACACAGGCTGAAGAAACTGTACCCGCTGGAACCGAACTCGAGGTCCGCCTGGATCATGCGATTGGTACCGCCTCCAATCACCCGGGGGATGAGTTTACGGCTCGCTTAGCCAGTGACCTGGTCATGAATGGGAAACTTCTGGCACCGGCCGGGTCGGCTGTCACGGGTGTCCTTCCGACAGTCGACGATTCCAATCGAGTCAAGGGGCGAGCGGTCATGTCTCTGGCCCTGAAATCGATCATGGTTGATGGGGAGCACTACTCCCTCGAGACCCATCCGTTGACCATTGAGGCCCAGGACACTAAGAAGAAAGACGCGGCGGTCATTGCCGGCAGCGCAGCTGCTGGTACAGTGATCGGAGCCATCACGGGAGGCAAGAAAGGTGCCGCAATTGGTGCCGGTCTTGGAGGCGGAGCCGGCACCGGATACGTTCTCGCAACCAAAGGCAAAGAAGTGGAGTTCGGGCCGGAGGCACGCCTCGCCTTTACCCTCAGCGAAGCTGTCACCCTTCCTGTTCTTGACGAATCCAGATAATTATTGGGCTGGTCAATAAGTTCCCTGGACAAACGAGGCCCTTTGAAGCCTCGTTTGTCCGCCTTTTCGATCCGATTTTGCCCGCGATGCATCTTAAAGAGCAGGAAGAGGTAAACGGAGGATCCGATGATCTGGGTTAGAGAACAACTGAGCAGATACGCCCTGATTTTGATTTTGCTGCTTGCCACAGCTCAGGGTCCCGCTCATGCGCAGATTTTTCGGGCCGTTTCCGATTCTGAAGAAGTTAGAGTCGGACAGGCGGCGGCACGAGAGGTCGAAAAGCAATACCCTATCCTCAGAAGGGGTTCCGCACCTCAATATCTAGAACAGCTCGGGCAAAAGCTTGTACGTGCCAGTGATCGGCGCAATATTAGGTATCATTTTCGCCTCATCGACCAGGATGAAGTCAATGCGTTTGCCCTGCCGGGTGGCTACATCTACGTGTTTCGAGGCCTCATGTCGCTGACCGAAAATGAAAGTGAACTGGCCGGGGTTCTGGCTCACGAAATTGCTCACGTAAGCGAACGCCACCATGTCGATCAAATGAAAAAAGCTCAGACCATAGGTCTGGGGCTTGGCATACTTGACATGATCTTCGGGAGGCAAAGAAGTGTGGGTGAAGATCTGGGAGCACTCGGGGCTCAATTGTTTGCCCAGGGAGTTTTTTCGAAATTCAGCCGAGACGCAGAGCGAGAAGCGGATCGGGAAGGGGTCCAGATACTCAGACGGGCGCGAATCAATCCAAACGGCATGATTACTTTGTTCGAGAAACTTGAAGGACTTCGCGAGAAACGCCCGAGTGCGGTCCAGGAGTTCTTCGCCACCCACCCAAATCCTGCCGAGCGCCGTCAGAACGTAAGACAAATGCTGTCTGCGTCGGACGGGCAGCTTTCTCGGGATTCCAGGTCATTTCAGGAAGCCCGCCGAGCTCTTCGATAAGAGTCATTCGAGATTGAATCCTATTCCGGGCCCTTCACCTCAAAGAGGTTCATTTGCCTCTTGAAGCTGGTATATTCAAGAGAATTATTGAGCCAGAGAAATCGAGCTTGAGAGGAATGCCTTGAGGAAGATGAAGCGTCGTGACTTCTGCACGGCCGGTACGATGGCCGCTCTCGGTCTGGCTGTGGGCCACAGTACGGAAGCAGCACCACTGCAAGGAGGGGAACAGGCGATCTTGAAACCGCCTCGCCTCAAGTCAGGCGACTTGCTGGCTTTAATCAATCCTGCCGGTGCAACGGCGCTGAGGATGGACATCGAGATTGTCGAGGAAAGCTTACAGGCCCTTGGCTTCCGTGTGCGGCGAGCGGCTCATCTGCTTGACCGCTATGGCTATCTAGCCGGAACCGATCAGGATCGCGCAGCGGATGTTAATGAACAGTTTGCTGATCCAGAAGTAGCGGGCCTGATTGCAGTACGGGGCGGATGGGGATGTGCTCGGATCCTTCCCCTGGTGGACTACGACGTGATTCGCACTCGACCCAAGGTCTTGCTCGGCTA
>DATGOF010000273.1:0-3476 GCA_035306285.1 Acidobacteriota bacterium
CCCTTCTTCCGGTCTCCTTCCGCGTATCAGTACTGACCCGCCGGGAGAAAACGGCCAGGGCGACCACCGGATCCAGGCTTACTGTTTCCGCATGTGTTTAACGCGGGTTCCCAAAAATCGGGTGCCCTTTCCGAAGCCTGATGGCTACGATGCAGGTCAGTACGAGTTGCTGCTGCGCGTGCTGGCCAGCGGCTGGCGTGAAGTCTTTCAAAAGTTTGATCCTATTCCCAATTTGAAAACCGACACGAATAATCATGGTCCCTTCAGTACCGACAATATCGGAATGAACTACGACTATCCCGAAGGGTCCTATGATCGGCGTCGCGAAATCATCCAGGAGCATGAGGCCTACCAAAAAGGGCTCATGTACTTTCTCGCCAATGATCCTAGAGTTCCTGAAGATGTTCGCAAACCGATGAGTGAATGGGGACTGGCCCGAGACGAGTTTGTCGACAACGGTCATTGGCCTCACCAGATTTATGTGCGAGAGTCACGCCGCATGATCGGGGAGTATGTCATGACAGAACACGATTGTCTTGACCGGCGTGAAACTCCTGATTCGGTGGGGATGGGCTCCTACACAATGGATTCCCACAATGTTCAACGGTATGTCACCGAAAAGGGGTTTGTTCAAAACGAAGGAGACATTGGCGTTCGAACGCCGCGCCCTTATGAAATCGCCTACGGCAGCCTGGTTCCCAAAAAGGACCAGTGTACCAATTTACTGGTTCCTGTCTGTCTCTCTTCTTCCCACATTGCCTACGGGTCGATCCGAATGGAACCGGTTTTCATGGTGCTCGGACAATCAGCTGCGACCGCCGCCGTGCTGGCTCTTGATCGTGACCTGCCGATCCAGGAAGTGGACTTTGCTGAACTGCGCAAGAGGTTGCTGGCGGATGGACAGGTGCTCGAGTATTCGCCGCCCGAAGAATAAGATCCCTGGATGGCGACCTCAGAGATCAGTAGAATGTCCCGAGCCGTAATTCTGTTGTCATTCAGTAGTTGAAGGAGCGCAGCCAGTGTCGCATTCCACACGCGAATAAAACCCGGCAACAATGCGACTCTCTTCTGCTTTCAGGCAAGTTGGCAGGACCTGTTGAACTTTCTAAACACCAACCCTACGTGATTGAAGGTGCCGATGATCGAGTTTAGAGCCAAGAGAAGCAAGGTACGAAGCGTCGTTCTACGGAAGATCTTGTTGTCAGGGTTTGTTTGCCTCGGACTTCAGGCGATTGCTTTTCCACAACCGGTTCTGCAGGCCGGGGCTGCGGCGGTTGATATCTCGCCAAATCAATTTCCCGTGGAGATCAATGGAGGATTTACGGCTCGTTTCGCGGAAGAGAACCGCGATCCACTTCATGCCCGTGCCGTGGTGCTGGACAATGGAGAGGTTCGCCTGGGAATCGTCATCGTCGATAGCCTGATGCTGACCCGTGAGCTGCTTGACCAGACCAAAAGGGTAGCCCAGGTTCGGACGGGAATTCCCAGTGATCGTCTCTTAATTGCTGCCACTCACACGCATTCCGCCCCGTCGGCCATGGGCTGCCTGGGTACCGAACCGGATCCTCTCTATTCCAAGTTCCTGCGTCGCCAGATCGTTCTCGCTATTGAAAACGCCCTTTCGAATTTGGCACCTGCGCGAGTGGGGTGGACGGTAGCGGATGCTACTGGCTTTACTCATTGCCGCCGCTGGATTCTGCGTCCCGATCGATTGCAGCCCGATCCCTTCGGTCAATTGACGGTCCGTGCGATGATGCACCCGGGACATTTGAACCCCGACTACCTTGCTCCCTCGGGTCCGGTGGATACTGATCTTTCATTGCTCTCAATTCAATCCAGGGAAGGGAATCCCCTAGCTCTCCTGGCAAATTTTTCGATGCACTATTTTGGAACGTCTCCCAGCTCAGCCGATTATTTCGGTCGATTCGCCGGGCGAATGGAAGAGCTTCTGGGGACATCCGGCAGCGCACCCTTTGTTGCCATAATGTCTCAGGGTACCAGCGGCGACCTGCAGTGGCGCAACTATGGTGAAGCGGAAATTGAGACCGACCTCTCCACCTATACAGAAGGGCTGGTTCAGATAGCGCACAAAGCCTACCGAACTATCCAGTACCAGGATTGGGTTCCTCTCGCCATGGCTGAAAGCAAGATCAAGCTGGGGCGCCGTCTGCCTGATGCAAAGCGTCTGGACTGGGCATTGACGTTGATGGATACGATGAAGGACCGCCGACCTCAGGTGGGCGAACGAACGCGGGGTTCGGGGGGAAAGGGGCTGGAAGAGATCTATGCCCGCGAACAGGTACTTCTTCTGGAAGAGCCGATCAGGGAATTGAAATTGCAAGCCATTCGAATCGGAGACCTGGGGATTACCGCCATTCCCAATGAAGTCTATGGCATTACCGGTCTGAAGCTGAAGAAGATGAGTCCCCTGAAACCGACATTCAATATAGAGCTGGCCAATGGTGCAGAGGGTTACATTCCGCCACCCGAGCAGCACAAACTGGGCGGGTACACCACGTGGCCTGCACGGACCGCAGGTCTGGAAGTTGAGGCAGAGCCGAAAATCGTAGAGGCTGTTCTGCGGCTTCTGGAGCAAGTGTCGGGTAAGTCGCGGCTATCAGTTAGTGACCCGCTGACGCCCTACACTCAGACGGTCCAGGAATCTAAACCGGTGGGCTACTGGCAGCTTGGAGAGATTCAGGGAAAAGTGGCTGCGGATCTTCAGGGAAATTACCCTGCTCGTTTCGGGAATGGAATCGCCCTCTATCTGGACGGAGCGCCGCTAGGCGATGCTGCCAAGTCGAATAGGGCTCCTCAACTGGCAGGAGGTAGCATTCACGTCAATATGCCGGAGCTTGGTAACCGCTACAGTCTCGAGATGTGGTTTTACAACTCCCTCCCGGTGGACGCCAGGGGGCTGGCAGGAGTTCTCTTCTGGCGCGGGAACGATCGAAGGGGCGATTTACTTGCTCTAGGCGGCTCGGCGACAGAACCGGGCCGACTCGTTCTCGGTTCGGGCGATCTCTCGCAAGCCTACTCGATCGGGAAGGCCCGCGTTAAAGAAAAAACCTGGAATCATGTAGTGCTGGTACGCGACACGGAGAGAATGGCAGTTTACTTGAACGGTCATACCAATCCGGACGTCGAGATCAGAGCGGCGTCCTTCGAAGCCGCCGACATTATCATCGGGGGTAGTCGACAGCACGTGGAAAGCTTCGAAGGCAGAATCGATGAAGTTGCTTTCTACGACCGGGTTCTCTCGACGTCTGAGATTGCTGATCATTACAAGGCCGGTTTAGCAACGGCGAGTCGGTAAGAAGCAGGGAATTAAACTTTAGCCCGCATTTCTCAAGGGGCTTTCCGGGACCGGGTAAAGTGATCGAAAAAGCACTCAAGATTCGAGCCGATTGATGGGATAGAGCACGAAATTGCCGTGTGCTCGGCTACGGTGGGGGTGAGAGGCGGAAATTTCTTCC
>DATGOF010000274.1:0-2804 GCA_035306285.1 Acidobacteriota bacterium
AGAATGAAACGGTGAACTATGAGCTGACGAAGACCGTACGCCAAGTGCGATTGCCCAGTGGAGGGATTAAGCGTTTGTCGGTGGCGGTCGTGGTTGACGACAAGCCAGTGGGCGATGGCGGAACTGGAACTGGCAGTCAGATGCAACCACGCGATCCGCAGGAGTTGGATCGTCTCCGTAATCTGGTGATGGCAACGGTGGGCTACAGTGCCGAAAGGGGTGATAGCGTTACGGTCGAGAACGTGTCGTTTTCTGGAGTTGCTCCTGATGCTGAACAGACTCCGGATCCGAATTTCCTACAGGAGAACTGGCCGTACATCCAGCCTGCCCTCCGCTACCTTCTCATCCTCGTGCTCTTTGGACTTTTCTATCTGTTCATCTTTCGACCCGTAAGGAATCGGGTTTTTGCCTTCACCGAATTCTCGGATCCCGACTACAAGCAGCTTGCTGAAGCCACCCAGGATCCTGAGCTGGTGCAACGACTGGAAGAGCAGATGAATCGATTATCAGGAGGGAACCAGGGGGCACTGCCGGAGGGAAATGATTTTGAAGGAGAGTTGCAGGATAGTGCAGCCGTCAAGAAGCAACTCACGGCGTTGGCTCAGAAGGATCCCAGTTTGGTGACTCAGGTTATTCGAAGCTGGTTATCGGAAGGAACTTAGGCTATGGCGGAAGTTCAAACTCAGGAGCAGGAAGTACAGGGCCTCGAAGGTGTGCAAATGCAGCAGCGTCCGCAAAGTCGGGCGCGGTCAACTAGCCGAGGCCACCGCGTCAGCGGAGTGAAAAAGGCGGCCATCTTACTGGTCTTTCTTGGTGAAAAGGTAAGTGCCGAAGTCTTCAAAGGTCTGCATGACGATGAGGTCAAGGTCATCAGTCAGGCGATCTCTGATCTTGGACTGGTCTCCGACGAGGTGACCAACAATGTTCTCATGGAATGTCATCGAGATCTTCTCGAAGGTAAGGTCAGATTGCGTGGAGATCTTGATTACGTTCGAAAGGTCATCGAATCGGCCTTCGGTCCGGACACGGCGAAAGAGATCATGCGCTACCTGGCCGGTAGCGCTATGACGGCCTCTGAAGGATTGAAAACGATTAAGTACGCTGATCCTCACCTCCTGTCCAAGTTAATTCAGGACGAACACCCTCAGACCATTGCAGTCGTCCTAACTCACCTTGACCCGGAACAGGCTGCTGAAGTCATCCGACTGCTCCCGGAGGAAATGAGAAGTGACGTCGCCACTCGACTGGCGCAGCTGGATCAGATCTCGCAGCCCGTGCGCAACAAAGTCACAGAGATCGTGGCGGCGAGACTAAGAGAGGGTGGACAATTCGACCAAGGATCCCAGGGAGGGTTGCGAAAGGTGGCCGAGATATTCAACCGAATGGATCGCTCGATGAGTCGTGAGACTCTGGAATCGATCGAGAGCGAGAACCCAAATCTGGCTCTATCCATTCGAAATCTAATGTTCGTTTTCGACGACATCCTCCTTCTCAACGACGCCGACATGAGGAAAATCATCCAGAAGGTTGACAAGAAAGTCCTGGTGCAAGCGCTCAAGGGGACACCTGAGGAACTGCGTGATCATTTCTATCGCAACATGTCGCAACGGGCGGTCGATATGCTTAAGGAGGATATGGACGCCATCGGTCCGGTTCGGCTAAAAGATGCCGAGACCGCTCGGCAGCAGGTAGTCAGCGTGATCAGGGAGATGGAAGCCGAAGGCCTGATAGACATCCGAGGTTCGGGAGGGGATGAGTATGTCGACTGAGCGGGTGGTAGACGAAAGACGGGCCCGTATTCTGGAGTTCCAGGATGCCGGAAGTGGTAGGCACTTCCTCACGAATTCTGAAAGGGAGAATGCCGGATCCACTGAAGGGGACAAAGAGAATTCTAATCGCGATCTCAATGAAATAGAGCGAGAGGCGTTTCAGAAGGGGTTTGAGTCGGGCAAGACTTCAGGGCTGCAAATTTTTGAAAAGAAACTGGAAAGAGCCCTCAAGCGCTTCGAAGAAAGCTTAGAGGAGCTTTCATACTTAAGGCACAAGATCATACGTCAATCCGAAAAGGAACTAATTGCACTGGCCATCGAGATCGCGAAGAAACTCGTCCATCGGGAGGTCAAGATGGACGAGAAAATCATTCTTGCGCTGGTTCGGGTGGCAGTCGACAAGTTGGCCTCTCGAAATCGAATCGTTATCGTGCTGAGTCAGCAGGACTACGAAATCGTAAATGCCAACCTGGACTCCATCTTGCCGGACCACGTAGAGCGAGAGATTGAACTGAAGCCAAGCGCAGAACTGGGCCGGGGGGATTGTCTCATCGAGTCCGATTCGGGAAGTGTAGACGGACGCCTGGTCGAACAGTTCAAGGAGATTGAGGCTGGTCTCATCGAAGGATTTTGAAGGTGATCGATCTCGAGGGCTATAAAAGGAAGCTGGCAGAAGTCGAGCCTCTCAGGATCACCGGCCGGGTGCGCCGCGCCGATGGCCTGGTAATCGAGTCCGACGGCCCTCCTGTAAGTGTTGGCGAACTCTGTCAGATTTATTCCGAAGACGCATCTAGGATTATTGAGGCCGAAGTTGTCGGTTTTCGAGACAGGTCCGTCCTCTCGATGCCGATCTACGAGACGGGTGGCATCAAACTGGGCGATCGAATCGTCTCCCGTCGCCGCAAACCCGCCATTGGAGTCGGTCCAGGGCTTCTTGGGCGTGTGGTGGATGGCAACGGCACTCCCCTCGACGACAAAGGACCGATCCAGTGCGTTGAGAGATACCCACTGCAGAACGGCAGCCGAAACCCCCTG
>DATGOF010000275.1:0-2576 GCA_035306285.1 Acidobacteriota bacterium
AGCCAGTCGCTCAAGGAGAAGAGGGAGTCGTCGAGACCACTGAAGGAGAGGCCTTCACCGACTACGGGGTGCTGGTAAACAGCGGGCAATTTAGCGGTCTGACCAGTGAGGAAGCTCAACAGCAGATGTGTGATCTGGCAGAAAAGAAAGGGTTTGGTGAAGCCGCTGTGACTTTCCGACTCAAAGACTGGGGTGTCAGCCGTCAGCGATACTGGGGCACACCGATTCCGATTATTTATTGCCCGGAGTGTGGGACCGTTCCAGTACCGGAGCAAGATCTTCCAGTCCTCCTCCCGCGACTAGAAGCCCTCCAATTGGGCGGATCTCCTTTGGCGGAAGTTTCGGAGTTTGTTAACGTGGAATGTCCCCGGTGTGGGGGTCCAGGGCGTCGAGAGACGGATACGATGGACACTTTTGTTGACAGCTCGTGGTACTTCTATCGCTATACGGATCCGCGGAACGAAAAACTTCCATTCGAACCGGAGAACGCCAGATACTGGTTTCCGGTCGACATTTATATCGGCGGCGTGGAACACGCTGTTCTCCATCTTATTTACATGCGATTTTTTGCCCGCGTGATGCGCGACCTGGGGCTGACGACACTGGATGAGCCGGTGAATGCGCTCTTCACGCAGGGGATGGTCTTAAAGGGTGGAGCCAAGATGAGTAAGAGCCTCGGCAATGTTGTCTCTCCCGACGAGATTGTCCAGGAGTATGGTGCGGACGCCTTGAGACTCTTCATCCAGTTTTGCGCTCCTCCGGACGGCGATCTCGATTGGAGTGATCAGGGGCTGGAAGGGTGTCATCGGTTTCTCAACCGGTTCTGGCGCCTGATCCAGAGTTACAAGACAACCTCTGATTTGAATGGCAGGCCGGATTCTTCTCAGCTTTCGGAGCCGGGACGTCCACTTTTGCGTAAGCTGCATCAGACCATTGCCAAAGTGACGGAAGACTTGGAGCGTTTCCACCAGAACACGGCCATTGCAGCCATTATGGAACTTCTGAACGCGGTCTACTCCTGTATCGATAAGGGTGAGCCTGACCTTCATGTGATGAGAGAAGTCCTGTCGACGATGACCTTGTTGCTGTCCCCGTTTGCACCTCATATCGCCGAGGAGGCATGGGAGCGGCTGGGCCATGAGGGAGGACTGGCAACGGCTGAATGGCCTCGATTTGACCCAGAACTGGCACGGGAAGAGAAAGTCGAAATTGTTGTCCAGGTCAACGGTCGTATTCGTTCACGTTTCATGGCTCCGCCCAGCATTTCTCGAGAAGAGATGGAGCGGGTTGCGCGTGCCGACGAGCGCGTAGAAGCCAATCTGCGGGGGCGAACGGTGCGTAAAGTCATCGTCATACCCGGGAAGCTGGTGAACATCGTCGCCAGTTGACATTAATTTGAGCAGGCATAGATCCGATGCCATGAGCCACAGGCACATCAGACACTACTTTCCGCGCTGTATTTTCATGACGACTGGGTGTCTTTGTGCTGTCTTGCTTTTCTCTTGCGGCTATCGGGTCGCCAGTAAGAACCGGATTGAGTCATTTAAGACTGTTGCGATTCTTCCTCTCGAGAACAGCACAACGACATTCGAAGTGGAGCAGTACCTTACTCGAGCGTTAATTCAGGAGTTTGTCGAGAGCACAGGGTTTGAGGTGGTGGAAAGTGCGTCCCAAGGTGACGCTGTTCTGCGAGGGACGGTTCATGACATCACGGTTAACCCCGTTACCTTCGGGCGTACCTCTTTCGGGTCGACTTTTCTGGTAACTCTGAGGTTGAGTATCGAGATGACTGACACCCGAAACCAGCAGGTCATCTTCAGGAACAACAACTACATCTTCCGTGAACAGTACGTTATCAACGTCGATGTGGAAAACTTCTTTACCGAATTGAATCCAGCGCTCGAGCGAATTGCGCGCGACTTTGCCTCCAGTGTGGTCACGACGGTTCGCGAGGATTTCTAGGTAAGACATTGCCGGATTCCACCGCGGGTGTTGTCTAGACAGACATGACGGAGATTGACGATGAACTTTGCGGAGTTTGAGGCGTCCTTGCAATCTCCTCCTGCTGCTTACCTGGTCATCACCGACCAGGATTACTTAAAACAACGGGTTTTAGAGTCTTGTCGTCGGCAAGTCGACGATTCGGCCCGAGCATTTGATTGGAATGTCTTTGACCTCAAGAAAGACAATGTTCACGCAGTGATCAACTCGGCCCGTACTATGCCCTGGATGTCCGCCCTGCGCTGGGTCTACGTCCGCCATGCTGAGGAGGGGGAAGAGGTGCTGGCTGCTTACTTGAAGGACCCTGCACCGAGGACTGTACTGATTCTCGAGGCGAATCGCAAATCCCGCAAGTGGCCTGAGATTCCGACAATCGAGATCGAGGGACGGTTCGATTGTGCCCAGTGGCTTCGGGCTCGGGCCAGAAAGCAAGGCTATTCGATTACGCCACAGGCAGCAGAAACGATGGTTGAACTGGTGGGGGATGACTTGCAACGACTCGACTCAGAATTGGAAAAACAAATGCTCTACAGCGGTGATTCACGGCAAATTGATGTCGAGTCGGTTCTGGCCCT
>DATGOF010000276.1:0-3384 GCA_035306285.1 Acidobacteriota bacterium
TTCATTTTGGTGAACCAGAATGGGCCAGAACTCCGCATGTGAATACCAGGCAAAGAAGCGTGGACCGAGAGGTCCCGCCCAGGCATGAAGTTTTCGGTATTCTGCGCGGTCGAGGCCGCAAGGGAGGTCGTGCAAGCAAGCGAGTTCTGCCGTCTCCACGCACCGCTTGAAAAAGCGAGGTGTCATCAGCTGGATATTGCGGAAGCTTCCATGTTCCGCAATGAATGCAGGATTCAAGTACCGGATATAAGCGTCGGCTAACCGGACCGGAAGAAACTGTGGCCCGTAGGTTCGCGAATGAGCGTCGTACGGATACCAAAAATTCGGTGTAGTCAGAAAGATCATACCGAGTGGCCGCAAAACCCGCTTTAACTCTGCGAAGAAGGCTAATTGCCACTCCTTTCCGCCAATCAGGTGCTCAACCACATCGAAGGCAAAGACGAAATCGAAACTCTTATCCGCAAAAGGGAGTTGTGATGCACTACCCTGCAGGTAAGACCGCCTTACAGCCGCCTCGGCCCAGCGAAGAACGTGCAGGTGGTAATCGAGTCCTGTGTAGCGAGCATCAGAATTGATAATCTGGCCGAGACCTCCTGTACCGCATCCGACATCCAGGACTGACTTGTTTGAAAAGTCCAGGAGCACGAGATTCCCAAAGGATTCGACGAGTTGTTGGTTGCGGGCTCTGGTGCCGGCCCAGTATTCGACCCAGTTCTCAATCGCTTTCTGATCAGAACCGAATATTCGTTCGGCTTCTTTGCGTAACTGAAGGGTCAGATCTCCTTGCTGCTTCATTCTGAAGAAAGAAAGCTAACAGACCGATCGATCGCTCTCAACTCAACCACAGGCCCCAGAAAGGCAGAATACAGAAGGGGATGGTCCAGATTCTCAATCAGTCGGCGGTTTCTTGCGGTTGTCAAGTGATCGAGAGCCGAAAGGTGTCGAGACAATGCTATTCGGCAAATTTCAACTCCGAGCATCAGGTTCAGGTAAAATGAAGAGATAGGGATCGTTTGCCTAGACGGAGAAGTAGATCCGCTGTTTGTGTAAGCGTGGTTACTAATCCGCAGGACGGACCGGTTTAAAATTGGTGCGCGAATTGCTGCTAAGACGCTCAAGAGGATCAGATCATGATACGTCGCTTCTGTAAGTCCGCCCTAATCGTTTCGTGTATGGCGTGGAGCTCTCTTTCTGCCACCTCCGTTACTACCGTCAATCTTGCTGAAATGGTTCGCAATGCTGACCGTGTTTTCTACGGAAGGTGTGTCTCAACCCGACAGAGCGTCGAACGGGAAACGGGCATGGCCATTGTCGAATACGAGTTCGAAGTTCTGGAGGGGCTCAAAGGAGTTCGGGCCGGGGAAACAGTTACAATTCGTCAGCTAGACGGCGAGAAAGCTAGTCTTCGACTTCCAGGTCTTCCCTCCTATCGAAAAGGTCAGGAGCTTCTCCTTTTCTTGCATGGAGATAGCCGACTTGGTCTGACCAGTCCGGTTGGCATGGCCCAGGGATTGTTTGAGAAGCGGGTAATGGCTTCGGGTGAACCCGGATTCGTCAATTCGTATCAGAATAGCAATCTGGCACACCAGTTGCGTTCTGAAAGGGTCGTCAGCAGATCGTTGAGTCAGACCGAACTATCGGCAATTGAATCGGGCAATCCGATTCCCCTGAGTCTCTTTCAACGGATGATTCAGAAGATCGAGCTAGCTTACCAGGAAAGTGATGGCCGATGAGGGGGCGGTTGCTGATTGACGTCCTGGCCGGGACGATCGTCTCCTGTCTTTGTTTCTGGACACTTTACAGTGGCGGTCCCGATTTTGTTCGGGCCGGCGGGGAAGTGCTCAAGTGGCAAGAACCTGTAGCTTTGATGCTGGATCAGGGGCCACTCGGAAACTTGACCAATACCCAGGCGATCCAACTCGTTCTCAATGCCGTGCAGAGTTGGGAGGAAGTCGAGACATCGACAATCTCCTTTTCCATAGAGGGTTCCCTCAATGAAGACATAAATTTCAACAATTACAAGATGTTTCTGGGCGGCCAAAATCCAGGGGTGAACCCGGTCATTTTTGACCATGACGGGAAGATCATCGATGACTTTCTCGGCACCAACTCGAGTTCGAGTGTCCTGGGGTTTGCCGGCGTTCGAATTCTGGATCCAGAAAATCTTGCGTTCCGATCGGGCTGGGCCGTCTTGAATGGTAAGCGAGCCTCCCAAGGTACCTTTCCTCAAGTGGTCACTCATGAATTGGGACATATGATCGGCCTCGATCACAGTCAGGGCCTCATTACAAATACCGCCGGGTGCAGCAGGTTTCCTCCTTCCGGTCAGTTTTGCGATTTCATACCGATGATGTACCCCCTGATTTTTCAGGCGGGTCCGACCCGGCCAATTCGTGATGATATCGCCTGGATCTCGTGGCTTTATCCGACTCCTGAATTTTCGCAGCAAACGGGTACCATCAAGGGGCAGATCTTCCGCCGGACAGGCAGTCCACTTTTTAATGCGAATGTGGTTGCGGTCAAGGTAGAGGATTCGGCGAACGGACCGGCTCAATCGAATGAGGAGTACGTCTCGGTCGTTTCCGACTTTCTCCTGACAGAAGATGGTAGTTATGAGATTCCAGGTTTGGTTCCGGGAAAATATGTCGTGTTTGTAGAGCCGGTTCATTCCAGCTTCGTCGACGGTAGTGGAGTCGGACCGCGTAATTTTCGCTATTCCAACTTCGACAAAGAATTCTGGGATGAGAATGAATCGGGCGATGCCTCCCAGGACCATCCAAACCTGAAGGCCGTTATTGAGGTCAAGGCCGGCGAAACTGTTTCAGGTATTAACATTATCATCAATGAGGATACCAACCTTCCACACATCCTGACCGATGACGGCGAGATGCTCTACATTTTTCCCGATGGATTTACCTTCCCCTTCTACGGAAAGACGTATTCGGAAGTCGTCATTAACAGCGACGGCAATCTCACGTTCACCAGAGGAGACAGCGTTTCGACGCCTCGCACGGAACAGAGGTTTTTGTCAGG
The DNA here is from genome assembly GCA_035306285.1 of Acidobacteriota bacterium. Classification (GTDB taxonomy): domain Bacteria; phylum Acidobacteriota; class UBA6911; order RPQK01; family JAPXNP01; genus DATGOF01. Next base: position 3,034 of record DATGOF010000276.1, read on the forward strand.
CCCTCCACGAATTGCTCCTTTTTTCACAGATTTGAATCCTGGATTTGGGACGATCCGGGTCGTAGAGAATGCGGCTTCACTGGAGTTTATTTGGGACGATGTTGCAGAGTACGACCAGCCGCTGAATACGCCTAGAAATACCTTCTCGGTCACTCTCTACAGCAATGGGGATATACGATTTCATTACCAACAGATTACCGCTACTCCGGACCCTGACGGCAAATATTCACAAGGATTGCTGGGCATCGTCGGAATCACACCTGGGGGTGGAGCGGAGGGTAATCCGCAAAATCTGCTGGCCGGGGGCGGAGTTCATGAAATCGGCCAGGACCCGATTTATCAGGTTTTTCC
>DATGOF010000277.1:0-3473 GCA_035306285.1 Acidobacteriota bacterium
CCGGGCGAAGTGCAGCCGAAATATGTGTTCAAGGGGGCTCGACTAACGTATGATGACGGATCCGGGTGTCCCGCTAGCTTTGTCAGACCTCTTTAGTAAACTAACTTACTTATAATCAGCTAATTAACGAATCTTAAAAAAACCGGATTTTGGGATGGGAACTAGTTAGTGGTTGTTAATTGGTCCGGTAACCAGAACGAGTCCGAAGGGTCACTTTTCCGAATCGTTCGGGTTGGCGCAGCCGGACTTCGATCTTGCGAAACTCTGATTGGCGTGAAGTGCTTGAAGCTTCATATCCAACGAGATACTGGCTTTTCAGGTCGGCTAGAATTTCTTTAAAGACGGGGCTGAGGTCTTCGCCTTTTTGGGGAAAGAAAGATAAGCCTCCGGTCAACTCTGCCAGTTCTTCGAGTATCCAGATGGGATTCAGATTGGCATCGAATTCCGGCTCTCGAAAATGTTTTCCGGCCGCCTGGTAAAGAATCCGTTCCGACTCGCTGTACTCCCCTATACTGTAAATCGTGACCACATTCGACTGAACGTCGTGTTCGAGCTTGCTAAACCTTGTGAAACTGTCTTCGTCTTTTCCGTCGCTGAGCAGGACCAGAATCTGGCGCTGATCTCGCTGTGTGTCGAACTGTTCCAGTGCTTTTCCGATGGCGTCGTAAAGTGCGGTCCCGCCGGATGCTCTGGTTTGCATCACCGCAGCTCGGACAGCCTTACCACTCTCGGTAAACGGTTGCACCAGAAGTGGCGCGTGGTTGAAGGTCATCAAAGCCACCTCTCCCCGAGGAAGACTTTCAATCATTTCGCTGGCCGCCCTTCTGGCTTCTACGAGCGGATCCCCTTTCATGCTACTGCTAGTGTCGAGGAGGAGCATGAGCTGGAAAGGTGAATTCTGCTCCTGAAAGAATACGATCTCCTGCTCTTGACCATCCTCATAGACCTGGAAATCAGCCGCGGCAAGACCCATCAGGGGCATTCCATCCGACTTACGAGCCGAAACATTGAGCAGTACCAGGTTACGAGTTACCGAAAACGAAGACCCACGCGGAATCTTCTCGGGACGCTGAACCGGCGATTCGCCGAGAACGCCGAAATAGACGAATAGCAGCACCAGGGCGAAAGGAGCGGATAAGGGATAGCCGGCAAGCATCTTCAACATAGTCCCTCATCTTGGGAAGCGAAAGCTTCCGTTTGCAGCGTTTCTCTCCGCCGTGGTGCTGCGAGCCCCCGGCCGATCAGTTCAGGTTGATGGTGTATGACTGAGTATCCTGTACCACGATTTCCACGCGCCGATTCTGTTGTCTTCCCTCGGCGGTGTCGTTTGAAGCAATGGGTTGGCCTTTTCCGAAACCTTGAGAGGAGACGAGCGATTCCGGAATGCCCTGACTGACCAGGTACTCCTCAACGCTTTCAGCCCTCTGCATGGAAAGCTTCATGTTGTACTCTTCGCTTCCGATGCTATCGGTGTGACCTTCGATGCTGAGGAAATAGCGCGGAGAAACCTGAAAGATTCCGGCCAGTTTTGCCAGAATCTCACGAGCCTGGGGCGTCAAGGTCGCCTGATCAAATTCGAAGAGAATATCGGGAAGACTGACAATCAATCCTCTAGCGGTGCTCCTGACTTCCGCTACCTGGCTCAGCGCATCTCGAAGCCTGTCTTCGGCTTGCTGCTTCTCAGCCGCCAGTTGCTCTGCCCTGCGTGCCGCTTCTTGGGCTTCTAGCTGGGCTCGCTCTCTCGACTCGCTTTCCATCCTGGCTTGCAGTTCGTTCTGCTGCGCCTTGAGTGCCGCACGTTCGGCTTCAGTTCTGGCTGTGCGGTATCGCGATTCCAGATCAGAAATTTCGCGGGCATTTTCCTGTCGCTCATTTTCTAGAGCCGCCTGGAATGATCGTCGCTGTGCAAGCTTCTCGGCATCAAGCGCAAGGCGAACCACTTCATGGCCGAGCAGCATTTGGTTGCTGTTTCCCAGTTGTGCTCCTGATTCGGCTCTCCGGAGAGCTTCTCGAGCTTTGGCCAGTTCTTCCGGAGCATATTCCTCCGCACCGGCTCGTTCTGCCAGCTCAACTGACGTCCTGGCAGCCTCCAGGTGAGTTCTCATCTCGCCTTGACTTTCCGGCAAGTTGGCAAGCGTTTCATTATTGAAGTTGTAAAGGCCTTCGAATCCACGGTAATTGAGGTTGGAGACCTTCAAAGGACCGATGTCCCTGGTTGGTGCACTGTTTTCCAGGACCACGAATCGGCTCGGTCTCTCAACCAAGAAGTGAGGCTCTGCCGAGACAAACAGGCCGAACGTTTCCAGGGTGGTGGACACGTTCAGCTTACTTCGATTGCCCCGGAGTATGAACTCGCCAAGGTTGTCAACATGACCTTCAGGGGATACCGCCCATAGTACGTAGGTGTTGTAGTCACCGCCGAAGAGCGCGGCGGGCTTCATTTCATCCAGCTCGACTTCAATTTCCGTCATTCCTCTCTTCCGTTCAATCTTTGCTTCCCCGCTGCCTCGCGGGAGACGGTATGTGCCCTGAAATTTCATTCCAATGGTTGGTCCTTCCGGATAGGAGAAGGCCAGTATTTCGCGGACCCTGGTTGGTTCCGCTTCGGATGTTTGACTAAAAACCGGAGCGGCGCACAGGACCAGCGCAAAATTTATTAAGCTTATTGTAATGCGTCTCATCGATCGCACCTCCTTGGAACAAATTTGTTCCTGGTATTAGCGGAGGCAAGGTCCATTCCACTTCCTACACCCGGATCGTAAATGACTCCCAACAAGCAATTTCTAGATCTTGCCGGCAGAGATCCTGAAGTTTGAAGGACCGCCCAATTACGGGAATTATTACCTGATCCAAGCCTCCCTTTGGATCAGTTCGATGAGCGGATTTTCAATTTGCTTGACAAATTAATAGCCGGGTATAGAATCGGCCCAACTCTAGGAAACAGCATGCCTTTTTCGATCCTGCAGGACGATGGCTCCTCCGGGAAAGTCAGCATAGCCTCCACACTTTCTAACGAGCCCTCTGGCCAAAGCCGTAAGGTTGAACGCAAAGGAGAAAACTATGATCAGGGGTGGATTGGCGAAAAGAACCTGGATTGTCTTCAGTGTAATTTTTTACCTGTTCTGTCCCGCGCCCGGTTCAGCCCAGACGGCGCTGTCGACGGTTCGCGGAACCGTCCGAGATCAAACCAAGGCTGTGGTGCCTGGGGCTGAAGTGACGGTCACCGAAACTGGAACTAATCTCGCAAGGTCGGTGGTTTCGGACGGGAATGGCAACTACGAGATTTCCGAGCTAAAGCCGGGGACTTACCAGCTTAAAGCCGAACTGCCTGGCTTTAAGAGCGTCGTTGTCGAAGGCATGCGCCTGGATAGCGGCGAGATCCGTCGATTCGATGTGCTCTTCGAAATTGGTGAAACGACTGACCAGGTTACAGTGGAGGCTGGTGCTGCCGTCATCACGACGGACAGCGGTAC
>DATGOF010000278.1:0-6762 GCA_035306285.1 Acidobacteriota bacterium
ACGGGCCAACTCTTTCAGATTTGAAATTAGGGAGGTGGCGATCCCTCGACGTCGGTGTGTCTCGGCGACTGCAAGATCATAGATATAAATTTCACTTCGCTTCTGTTCAAACTTATGCAGCTCATAGGCGGCCAGACCACCCACCACCTCCTGTCCGTCCAGCGCGGTCATGGCGATGAAGTAGCCGCTGCTGAGTAATCGATTGAGATAGGCATCGCTGGGCTGAGAATCGACATAAGTCCTTGGATCATTAAAAACGTCGCCGAAGAGTTTGAGCAATGCTCTCATCAACTCGATGTCTTCGGGTGTGAGAATACGTATGGTGATCGATCCTAAACGGTTCATTTCTTGTCAACAATGTCAAGGTCGGCTTCAATTCGTTCGCCGGACGCCATCATCTCCTCCCAGGTGACGGTGGCTTGGCGATAGGCAGCCATCCGACCCAGGATCGAAGTCAGATTACTTTCGACGCTGGGTGGCACCGTTTCAAACAAAGGGGTGCCGTTCAGGACACTGCTGTGGAACTGCTTGATATTTTCTATTGCTCCGGTTCGGTAAAGGTCTTTGTTCGTCCCTCCCGCCCATTCGTGTTCCCCTGTAATCTGCAGCAACCCGCCATAGTGCGAGTCAACCGTACCATCTGACCCGTAGACTCGAATACAAAGATCTGAGTATCCTCTCAAGTATTGACCAGAGCTGAAGTCGACGAGAACGTCTTCGGGATACCAAAAGGTAGCGATATAGTGATCCCAGCAGTCCCCTACGTCTGTCCTGGCCTTTCTCCCTCCTGTACCGAAAGCTCGGACAGGATGTGAATTGAGGTACCAGTTGGCCACGTCAATAACATGAATATTCTGTTCAACGATGATGTCTCCGGAGAGGCGCTGATCAAAAACCCAGTTTCTCAAGCGAGCTTCGGGGCTATCGCCCTCGGCTTTTGGGTTTAGCCGCCCTGCCTGATAATACACCTGCCCGAGCACAGGCTTGCCGATTGCCCCGGAATGGATTCGCCGGGACGCTTCTCGAAACAGAGCGTCGGCACGAGTTTGAAAATCCACCAGGATGCTCAATCGCCCGCGGGCACGGTCAGCTGCCGAGAGAATGGTCTGGCAACCGTGGACGTCGACTGCCACTGGTTTCGAGAGGAAGACATGTTTGCCGGCCTTGACGGAGTCGAGGGTTTGCTCGGGGTGGAAGTAAGGTGGGCTCATGATGGCAACAGCATCGACCGTATCCTCGAGCAGCTCACGGTACCCATACAGGCCGATGTGGCAGTGAGATTCATCCACCTGGAATTCTTCGGCCAGCGCTTGAACCTTATCCGGGAAATAGTCATGCAGCGAAACAATTTCTGTGGCGGTATGCTCTCGGAACAACCTTCCAATGAACCGACCGCGGCCCCCGCACCCGATGATTCCCAGTCTCAGACGGGAGTGGGCCTGACTTCCCCGCACCGAAGACGAGTTCACAATAGTCAACCCGGTTATTCCGGCTGCGGTCGTTTGGATGAAGTGGCGCCGATCGACCTCTGGGTTCTTTTTCATTCTCTTAGCCCTCCTTGCGAATGATGGGTCTGTTCCAGCCATCGAGCGTAGTGTCGCTGTCACGGCGCGGCTGATGCGACTGTGACAATCAATTGAACCTCGTGATCCGATGTCAGGTTGAGATCGAGTCCTTCCAACAGGTCCTTACCGCTATAGTCGGTTTTCTCTCCGCTAGCGTGCTGAACCGTATAACTCTCGTTCGGTTGGACCGTAAACCATTCGGGAAACTGGTTGATTCGGGGCCAGTCAATCGGGAGCTTCATCTGATGGGTATGACGAGGGGCATCGAAAAAGAGCTTGCCTGCCCAGTCTTTGCCGGCCGAAAGAACAACAATGAATCGGTCCGCTAGATCCGTCGCGGCGCCTAAGACAACATCTTCTCTCCAAGGACGAACATACAGCCCCTGCGTCTTCCAGAGGCAATAATAGAGAGTGGTGCGAGCAAAGTTACCGTCGCCGTGCCATCCTTCAATGATGCCGCTGTTTCGCCATCGACCATCCGGATCTCGTGGGCTGCTATCCTGTTTACCCCACATAAACTGAATTTCTCGATCGATCCATTCTTTCGCCGACGAAAGAGGTTCCCGGTTATAGAGATTAAGTGCACCCTCGATGGCGTCAGCATCACCGTCCGCACTACCTCCCTCCCAGGAGAAATTGTGGTAGCGATCGCTGAGTGATTCCAGAGCTTCGACGACCGCCTGACGGTAGCGTTCCTCAGAATCTATCAGGTAAACGGTGTAAAAGGCATTATAGGTATACCCGAATGTGTCGGCCGGCCTGTCATCAATAATTTCACCGGTTTGCGGATTGATCACATTATAAAAGAGCCCGTGTTCATTTCGTCCGACTTCCAGAAGCCGTTCCAGCATTTCGTAAATCGGGTCGCGGTATGTTTGCTTCTTATCTGGATCAGCAAAGTGGAGCGTTGCATAGAGTTCGGTGAGCCCGGACACGATTTCGCATCCATGATCTCTGAGCCGGAGTCGATCGGAATCGCGGGTAGGATGATGATCACCGAGTAAGTAGTAGTCTCCTAGTCGTATCGCCCAGTCCAAGTATTTCCTGTCCCCGGTCATCCAGTAGACGCGCGATAGAACCTGTAGCATTTCTCCATTGATTTCGTGACTGTCTGATGGGATACGTCCGTAGGGGGTCTCGACAGGAGCTTCCTTCCAGATATCATCGACAATTTCGATCATACGCTCGCTCCAGGGGCTGGCACCCAGCCATTCTGTCAGTGGTAGCAAGCCATCTTTTACATATTCGGAGGCGCCAAAGATAATACGGTCCAGGTCTGGTTCCTCCTCGAGAAATGTCGATCGTGAGAAGGAATAAGTATCGGGTAGCGCCCCTAGCCGTGAAGTAAGCTCTCGTTCGGTTCTAAGCATTTGAAGCAGGCGGCCTTCGAACCGCTCGCGGTCGGTGAAAAACGACGTCAGGACCATAAAGGGATAATTATCCGCCGCTGCATCCGGGGCATTCCAGATATCTCTGCTGTCGTTGAGGTTTCGAGGAATCAAGCCCGTTCTAGCATCCGTCTTGTCGAGCCAGTCTGTGAGATACCGATGAGTCCTCCTGAAGCCCTGGTTTGCCGCAACTCCGTTCTCTTTGGCTTTCCGCAGAAGCTCTTCGGCAGGGAAATCAGTGTCAGAGGAAGTACAGGAAATCATGCCGGAGGATGCAATTAGCGCTACAAGGACCGAGAAGAAGGCCGTGACAGTTCGATCGGAAAGCTTCGTCGACATTCCATCTCCCCTCGAGAAGGCTTGCTTGATCACCACAACGAAAGCACACCGCTAAACAGCCAGTCGCCCCGTGGATAAGGTGCCGAGTCAGAGGTCAATAGGTACTACCCAGGACGCGAGTGGAGGCAATCAATGAGCCAGGATTCCTGTTTCGCTGATGATATAAAACGGTCGGCCAGGAGACAATCAAATGTCTATAGACGATCAACAGTTTCGAGCTAAATGAACGCATTCATTCAGGTATACGTCAGACTGATAGAGAAGCTCTGAGTCGATCGTTGCTTTCCGAAAAGAATGCCAGGTTGGACTGCTGGGGTGAAACTAAGTGCTGAAATTAATAGGAAAAATTCCTATCCAAAAATAGGTGTCTGGCATCTGGTCTCGAACCGTCGATCCGGGATAAAGTCAACAGTTAAAAAGAGTCAGACAAAAAGTCAGATCTGCGGACCCTCAATCCACCGGAGGAGGATAAATGCCGAAGAGATTGTTGTCGGAAAGCTCTGGCAGTTTCAAATTCTCGAGAGGGGATGCTGTTGAGGCACCCCTTTATTTCGGAGGAAGTAAGAAGGTGCCTGGCAAGATCGCAGAAGGCATCAATCGCGATGGGCACATCTTCTATGAAATCGAGGCTGCAGGTGGCGGCGACCGGAGATTTGCCGCTCGAGAGGAGGACGTAAATCTCCTGAATACGGAAGATGAGGCTTTATAGCTCTTATTTGTGAATTGATCCTAAGGATCCGCCATCCCCACGGGTCCTTATCAAAGAGGAGGGGCAACCAAGAAACACCACCCCCCCTTGCTTCTCTGACGCAGAGTGGCTGTTTCTTACCCCTCCTCTCCCCTCCCCAGAGCACGTATATCAGTATCAGCGGACGTCGGCTAAAACAGGCTTCCTGTCCTTTCGAATATTGAGAAATCCTTGACGGGGACGATTCCAATCGTAGAATCAACAGACACTGTTCATTGTGTCCGCGCCAAGTCGATGGGCTTGGCGGAAGGCGAAGGAGGATTCTGAATGAAGAGACAGCGAGGACTCACGAGGCGCGAGGCGTTTCAGGTTACCGGTCTTGGGGCCCTTGGTCTGATGCGGACCGAAGCGATAGCCGCCACCGAAAGCACACTTCAACAAGAAGCAGGCTCAATTCAGGCACTTAATCGACTGCCGCGCATGGTCCAGGATTATTTTGTAGCCAGGGTTCGCGAAGCCGAAGAGTCGAATCTCCTCGCCAGGCGGATGCTGCAAACGAAGGCCGACGCTGAATTGTATGTGCGCTCTGTACAAGACAGGATTGCTCTGTCCTTCGGTCCATTTCCCGAAAAAACACCGCTCAACCCCAGGATTACGGGAGTCGTAGAGCGAGATACCTATCGAATAGAGAAGGTCATTTTTGAAAGCCGCCCCGGATTCTTGGTCACCGCGAATCTTTATCTGCCAAAGGGGAGGAGCTTTCCGCGACCAGGAGTGGTAGGTTCCTGCGGACATTCCGTCAATGGTAAAGCAGGAGAAACCTATCAGGCTTTCTCTCAAGGTCTGGCCAGGCTTGGCTATGTGGTCCTGATTTTCGACCCGATCGGACAGGGAGAGCGGATGCAGTACACCGACGCAAATCTGCAGCCCAGGAGGGGGACCGGGACTCGAGAGCACCTCTATGCAGGAAATCAACAGTTTCTGGTCGGTGAATTTATTGGAAACTGGCGTGCGTGGGACGGGATACGAGCTCTAGACTATCTTCTTACCCGTGAAGAGGTCGATCCAAATCATGTCGGAATTACCGGCAACTCGGGCGGCGGCACCATGACGACCTGGCTGTGCGGTGTGGAACGTCGCTGGACGATGGCAGCACCCAGTTGTTTTGTGACGACGTTTCGCAGGAACCTGGAAAATGAATTACCGGCCGATACCGAGCAATGCCCTCCAAGAGCGCTTGCCCTGGGTCTGGACCACGCCGACTTCATAGCCGCCATGGCTCCGAAGCCGGTCATTCTACTCGGGCAGGAAAAGGATTACTTTGACGCTCGCGGGCTCGAAGAAGCCTACCAGCGTCTGAAGCATCTCTATCGGCTTCTCGGTGCCGAAGATAACATTAGTTTGTTTATCGGGCCCCGGCACCATGGTTACCACCAGGAAAATCGAGAAGCGATGTATCGCTGGTTTAATCGTGTGACCGGGATTTCCAATCAAGATTCTGAACCGGAAGTGGTGTTGGAAGAGGATGAGACGCTGTGGTGTACTCCGCGAGGACAGGTAGCTGGATTAGATTCACGGCCCATCTATCTCTTCACTCAGGAGAAAGCGGAAACCCTGGCACGTCAGCGTTCTGCTCTGCGTGGTGACGAACTGCGCAAGGCTGTTTCCGAGGCCTTGAAGCTGGATACAGCCTCTGATGTGCCTGATTATCGAATTCTTCGTCCCGAAAGCAAGCGTCAGTATCCCACACCGCACGCTGCCTCCTATCTGGTTGAGACCGAGCCGGGCATTCATGCGGTTGTGTACCGCCTTTCAGAGGAGCCTTTGATGTCGCGGCCCCCTCAGGGCTTCAAGCGTGCAGTACTATACGTATCTCACCATTCGAGTGATGAAGAACTTCGCGGAGAAGGGCTGATTCGTGAGCTGCTGTCCGCAGAGCCCGGAGCCGCGTTCTTTACCTGCGATGTCCGTGGAATCGGTGACTCGCGGCCGGGTACGACGGGAACAGCCTGGGATAGCCCTTACGGCAGTGATTATTTCTATGCGATTCATTCCCTCATGTTAGACCGGCCTTATGTCGGGCGAAAGGTATACGACCTGCTCCGAGTTCTGGACTGGCTTAAAGGGACGGGACACGACGAGGTGCATCTTGCCGCCAGGGGATGGGGAAGTATACCGGCTACTTTTGCTGCCCTTTTCTCGGAGGTCGTTGTTCGCGTGACACTCAAGAATGCGCTGACTTCCTATGATGCCATCGCCCGATCGGAAAGTTATGCCTGGCCGCTTTCCTGTCTCTTGCCGGGTGTGCTCGAGAAGTTCGATCTGCCGGATTGTTACCGGGAGCTGGAAGCGAAGGGGCTTCGGATGGTCGACCCGTGGGGTCCCGATGCCGGATGATCGGAGCTCGAAGGTTGACAAGACCGGGCACCGGGTAGCCGGTTAAATTCCCCCTTCGCCAGGTAACCGTGTAGATTCTTCCTGCTGATATTCCGTGATTAGTGGGCTGCTCCCGCGGCGTGTCAAATAAGCCCAGATCCACTCGATCATGACGGCGACTCTGTTCCGAAACCCGATGAGCAGAGCAACATGGACGAGAGACCACAGGAGCCATGCCACAACCCCAGAGATCTTGAAAGTACCGAACTCGGCTACTGCACGATGCAAGCCGATTGTGGCCATCGTTCCCCGATCGTAGTATTTGAATACCTGGCGTGGGCGACCCTGGAGGTCCGCCAGAATATTCTTGGCTGCCAGCTTTCCTTCCTGCATCGCAGCGGCTGCC